>JARFQW010000001.1 GCA_029287575.1 Gammaproteobacteria bacterium
ATGCCGCCCCAGAACAGGCCGTAGTAATAGCGGTCCAGGCCCGGGTGCCTGTGCCACGTGGGGCTGCCGCCCCAGGGCTGGCTCCAGCCCGGGTCCTCATCGCGCCAGATAAACCAGTCATGGAACGGGTCATCGGGAGAACTTCCCGCGGCCTGGAACCAGGGATGCTGCGAAGACGCATGATTCAGCACCAGGTCCATGATCACCTTGATGCCGCGCCTGTGGGCTTCTGCCAGGAATCGGTCGAAGTCCTCGTCAGTCCCGTAGTCCGGCTCCACGGCGTCGTAGTCCACGGTGTCGTAGCCGTGATAGCTCGGCGAACGTGTTATGGGCAACAGCCAGAGAGCGTCCACCCCCAGATCCGAGGTAGTGGCCGGATCGCCGTCGTTGAGGTAATCCAGGCGCGCGGTCAGCCCGTTGAAGTCGCCGATCCCGTCGCCATCCGAGTCCTGAAAGCTCCGGACAAAGACCTGGTAAAAAACCGAACCGCTGGCCCAGTGTTCGAGCTGCCCCGCCGTGTAGTCATTCGGGCATGGCCCGGCAGCCGCCCCGCCGGCGAATAACAGCAGCAGCGCACCCAGCGTCTTTCGCATGGTTCAATTTCTCCGCTCAAGATCTCGTATCCACCCGGCAGGCGGCCCCAAGTGTAGCCGGGCCGGAGATCGCCACGCAGTCCCGGCAGACCCTCGATCCGACCCAATGAAGGCGGGAAGTGCACGCAATCCGCCACTAATTCATATTCTAGGAAGCAGGCCTAATCTCATGTTAATAATTAATTTTTTTGACTGTCATGACGAGATTCTCGAAACCACATGAAGTTACGGCGGGCCGGGCGAACTCGGCTGCCTGTCCATTTTCGGTTCGGCTTCGGCGGCCGACGACATCGAGGCCCGCTCGGTTGACCGTCGGGTACCGGACGGGACCGTCTGCGTGAGTTAAACTCCGACGGTGCACCGCACAACCCGATTCAGCCGATGAGGCCCTCGTGTGGAAACCTCCGCCGCAACCGTAGAACGCCGCCTCGCCGCCATCCTCAGCGCGGACGCCGCCGGTTACACGAAACTGATGGCCGACGATGAAGTCGCCACCCTGCAGACGCTCAATGGCCACCGGGCGGTCATGTCCGGGCTGGTCCGGCAGTTCGGCGGCCGGGT
Source organism: Gammaproteobacteria bacterium (assembly GCA_029287575.1). Taxonomy (GTDB): domain Bacteria; phylum Pseudomonadota; class Gammaproteobacteria; order Steroidobacterales; family XN24; genus JARFQW01. Next base: position 1,155 of record JARFQW010000001.1, read on the forward strand.
CGTGGACATGGTGGGCGACAACCTGCTGTCGGAATTCCCCAGCCCCCTCGACGCCACTGAATGCGCGGTCGAGATTCAGCGCCAGCTGGCGTCCCGCAACGACGAGCTGCCGGCCCACAGGCGCATGCATTTCAGAATCGGCCTGAACGTCGGCGACCTCATCATCGACGGCGAGCGCATTGTCGGTGACGGCGTCAATATCGCGGCCCGCATCGAGGCCAGCGCGGAGCCGGGGGGCATTGCCGTCTCCGGAAGCGTTCTCGAGCAGATCGACGGCAAGCTGCCGCTGACGTTCGAAGACACCGGTGCCCACGAACTGAAGAACGTGCGCAAGCCCGTTCACATCTACAAGGTGAGACAGGCCGACGCGCCCGCGGACGACGCTGACCGGAGTGACCCCAAGCAGGAGGATTCGCCGCAGGGCCACATCCCCGGTTTCTCGGGGCGGCACGCCGTGGCGGTTCTGCCGTTCAGGAATCTCAGCAAGAACGAAGAACAGGCCTATTTCGCAGACGGCCTGACCGAGGACATCATCAGCTCGCTCGCGGCACTCAAGGTCTACCCGGTGATCTCCAGAAACTCGACCTTCGCGTACAAGGACCAGCACGTCGATCCGCGCACGATCAGCGAGGAGTTGGGCGCACACTACGTGGTCACCGGCAGCGTCCGCACCTCCGGCAAACGGGTGCGGGTTACCGCCGAACTGGCGGACGCCCTCGACGGACGCCAGGTCTGGTCCGGCCGCTACGACCGGGAGCTGTCGGACTTCTTTGATTTACAGGACGAGCTGACCCTGGAAATCGCCGGGGCCCTGGGCCCGGCCCTGTCCCAGAGCGAAATACGCCACGCCATGCGCCGCCAGCCCAAGAACCTGGATGCCTGGGACTGCGTACACCGGGGCATGTGGCATCTGTTCGAGCGGACTCGCGATGACATGAAGGAATGCCGACGCTGGGCAAACCGTGCCATCGAACTCCAGCCCGACTCGGCCCAGGCCTGGAGCCTGCTGGCGTTCAGCCGCATGTACGATGTCATCTACCAGTGGACCAATGACCCGGACGAGGCCCAGCAGGACATACGCGCCGCGGCCGAGCGGGCGGTATCCATCGACAAGGACGACGTTTTCGCCCTCATCGCCCTGGGCTACTCGCTCTCCATGGCGGAAGAACACGACCGGGCCATCTCGGTGTTCGAACGCGCCATCGAGTCCAATCCCAGTTCCGCGCTGGCCTATTGGGCGCTGGGATCGGCCATGCGTTTCGCGGGTCGTTTCGACGAGGCAATTCCGATGGTGGAAAAGGCCATCCGCCTGTCGCCGCAGGACCGTATGCTCCACGAGTTCTTCTTTACGCTAGCCTCCGTACACTTCCTGGCCGGACGCTACGGCGACGCGGTGGACGCCGCCCGGCGCAGTCTGAATCTGCAGGCGGGACAGCCGGGCGCCTGGCGCATCATCGCCGCCGCTCAGGCCTTCGAGGGCAATCTCGAAGAAGCCCGGGCAGCGCTGGCGGAAATGATCCGACTTGCGCCCGGCCTGACCAGCGAGGCCCTGAAGGTCTACATGCCCGACGCCATCGCCGAGCGGTACACCGAGGGCCTGAAGCTCGCCGGCTGGAGCGGCTAGGCTCCTGGCAGCCTCAGGCCGCGCCATGGGGCCGGCCGCATTGCGGTGCAGCAGGTAGATCGGGCCGCATGCGTCTACACTTCCCGCCACTGGCACAAGACTGATCGGCACTCGCGGCACCTGCGGCGGGCCCCGAATCGGCGGCCATTGGGGGAACTTACTCACACCATTCGTTGGCGTGGCGATCCGGGCTCGCCACGGTCGAGCCGCGTCATGCGGCGCACCCATACGATTCGGCCCGTCGCCTGGTCAGGGCACCATCGCCCTGACCGGTTACCCGGGCCCTTAGAAGCCCGAACCCTTGGAGGGGAACAATGAGAAAAACCATGCTGATCGGGTCGCTGGCGGCCCTTGCCCTGCCCTTTGTTGCACAGTCCCAGGAGTCGGAGCCGCCCAGGCCGTACATCTACGCCACCTATCACTACTGCGACAGCGCAGCCCAGGACGACGTGGACGGCGTGGTGGACAAGGTCTGGGCGCCGATCTACGACAAGGCGGTGGAAGACGGCACGCTCTCCGGCTGGGGCTGGTATGCCCATCACACCGGCGGCAAGTGGCGGCGGCTCAGCTACTACATCTCGCCGACGCTCGACGGCCTGTTCGCGGCCCAGGAATCCGTGGGCGAAAAACTCGACGAGGCCATGGGCGACGACCGCAGCTTCGGCGAGGCATGCAGATCGCACGATGACTACATCTGGCAGATTACCGCCGGCAGCAATATCGATGACGGCCCGGCGGGCAAGGTCGCTCTCTCGGTCTACCTGCAGTGCAAAATGAGCGGCGAGGAACGTGTCGACGAACTGGTGCGCACGGTCTACGCCCCGATCTATGACTCCTTTATCGGCGACGGCAAGGCCCGCTCCTGGGGCTGGCTTTCCCACGTCGTGGGCGGCAAGTACCGGCGCGCGATCACGATGACCGCCGACGACGTACCGACCCTGCTCAAGACCCGGGCAGCGATCATCGAGGCGATTTCGGCCAAGGACACCAGCACGGAGTTCTCCGACATCTGCTACTCCCACAGCGACTACATCTGGGACATCGGTCACTAGGGGACGGCACGGCCTGCCCGGAAGCCGGCAGGCAAGAACGCGGCGGCGGCCCCAGGGCCGCCGCTGTTCTTCATTTCTGTGCGGCCGCAACGATCACGCCCTCGCCGAGGGCCGATCGTCGCCGGGAGTTCCGGCGCCCGATCTTGCGGCGCCATCACTATTCGTTTCGAACCTCGAGGAAACTGCCCGATGCAGACCACCGATCCCGTGAGAAACTCCCCTCCGCTCGCCGTTCTCACCACCGCCGCCATCCTGGCGCTGACGTTCACCGGGTGCTCGCGAGACAGCGGCGAATCGCCGGCGCCGTCGACTGGCCCGGCGGCTGAACCAGCCAGCCAGGCGGCCGCTCCGGCGCCGGCCGCCGCCGAGCCCGACGAACTGATTCCGAGGACCCTGCTGTTCGGCAATCCGGAACGGATTCGCGGCCGCCTGAGCCCCAGCGGAGAGCTTGTCTCCTACGTCGCGCCCGTGGACGGCATCATGAACGTGTGGGTCGGTCCGGCCAACGATCTGGAGGCGGCGAAACCCGTTACCGCCGATACCTCTCGCGGTATCCAGGTCTACCAGTGGTCCGCGTCGGACGATTACCTGCTCTATCTTCGCGACACCGGGGGTGACGAGAACGATCATGTACACGCGGTTTCCCTGGCCACGGGCGAGATTCGGGATATCACGCCCTACCCGGGAGCCCGGGCGGAAATTTATGCCGTGAGCTGGTCCCGGCCCGGCGAAATCGTTGTCGGCATCAACGACCGCAATCCCGAGTATTTCGACGTCTACCGCATCGCCCTGGAGACCGGCGAACGCACCCTTTTGCTGGAGAACGACGAATTCGGGTCGTTTGTCGCCGACGACGATCTGGCCGTTCGGATTGCCGTGCGGCCCACCGAGGACGGCGGCGGCGACGTGTTTCGGGTCGATCCCGGAGACGATGGCCCGGCCTTCACCCAAATTTCCAATATCTCCGCGGAAGACTTCCTCAGCACAACGATGCTGGGCATGACGCCGGCAAACGACGCTATCCACGTCATTACGGCGAGAGACCGGGACAAGGCGGCGCTGATGGCCATGAGTCTCGAGGACGGCAGCCTGTCTCTCGTGGCCGAGGATGATCGGGCCGACGTGGATGCGGTGATGCGCGAACCCACGACCCGCGAGGTGCTGGCCTACGCCGCGACGTTCGAGCGTCAGACCTGGTTCCCGCTCCAGGACGGCTTCGGCAGGCATCTGGAAAACATCGTGAACAACACGCCGGGAGATATGAATCTGCTGGGTCAGACCCGGGACGGCAATCGCTGGATTTTCGTGTCGGATGCCCCGGATGACCCGGTTCCCTACTACGTCTACGACCGGACCACGGAAGAGACCCGCCGGCTGTTCTCCTCGTATCCGGAACTCGCCGCCATGCCGCTTCGCACCATGACACCGGTGGTTATCGAGTCCCGGGACGGGCTGCCTCTGGTGTCCTACCTGACACTCCCGGCAAACGCGGATCCGGACGGCGACGGCCGGGCAGATGCCCGCTCGCCGCTCGTGCTGAATGTCCATGGCGGCCCCTGGGCCCGCGACACGTTCGGCTACAACCCCACGCACCAGTGGCTGGCCAACCGGGGCTACGCGGTGCTGTCGGTGAACTATCGCGGCTCGACGGGTTTCGGAAAAGCATTCGTGGAAGCCGCCGTCGGCGAGTGGGCCGGGAAGATGCACGACGACCTGCTGGATGCCGTGGACTGGGCGGTCGTCGAGGGCATTACCGATCCCGGCACGGTGGCGATTATGGGCGGCAGCTACGGCGGCTACGCCACGCTCGTCGGGCTGACGTTCACTCCGCAACGGTTTGCCTGCGGCGTGGATATCGTCGGGCCGTCCAACCTGCAGACCTTGCTCGGCACCATCCCTCCCTACTGGAAGAGCTTTTTCGAAACCTTCGCCCGCCATCTCGGCGATCCGCGCACGCAGGAAGGCCGGGCGCTGCTCCAGGATCGCTCCCCGCTCAACCGCGTGGACGCAATCTCCCGGCCCCTGCTCATCGGCCAAGGGGCGAATGACCCCCGGGTCAAGCAGTCCGAGTCGGACCAGATCGTCGAAGTCATGACCCGGAAGAACCTGCCGGTCACCTACGTCCTGTTCCCCGACGAGGGCCATGGTTTTGCGCGGCCCCAGAACCGCCTGGCGTTTTTCGGCATCACCGAAGGATTCCTGCATACCTGCCTGGGCGGGCGTTTCCAGCCGCTGGGCAATGCGCTGGCCGGGAGCAGCACCCAGGTTCCCGCGGGCGCCGACATCGTGCCCGGCCTGAGTGCGGCGCTGGAGGGTTTCGAGCCGACGGTGCTCAAATAGGCCGGGCGGCTCCGGACGCACCGCCCCGGGTTGTCAGGCCGGTGCGCTGGTCTTTCGCCAGGCGATCAGGCGATTGTTGGCGGGCATGGCGACATCCTCCAGAAACGCGAGGCCGGCTGCTTCGGCCAGCGCGACCACGCGCTCGAAGTCGCGTATGCCCATGGAGGGATCCCGCAGGCGCAGCGATTCGTCGAATGCCCGATTGCTGTTGCTGGTGTGAACGCCCGCATAGCTGAACGGCCCGTACAGCAGAAACAGGCCCCCGCCAGCCAGCAGTCGGCCCACCCCGGACACCATGGCCTCGACGGCGGTCCAGCTCATGATGTGCGCCGTGTTTGCCGAAAAAACCGCGTCGGCGTCCACGGCGGACCACGGCTCCTGAAGGACATCCAGCGCAAGGGGCCGGCGCACATTGCTCAGACCCGCCTCGTCCAGCCACAGGCGGATCCCCGCATGATTCGGGCGGCGATCCGACGTCTGCCAGGTAACTTCGGGCAGCTGGCCCCCGAAAAACACCGCATGCTGGCCGGTCCCGCTGCCGATCTCCAGGACCGTGCAGCCCGGTCGCAGATAGCGCCTGAGGACCTCCAGGATCGGCCCCTTGTTGTTCTCGCAGGCTTGGGAAAATGGCTTTGTCATGGGGCGAATCCGTCGGGTCCGGACGTTACTGTAACGCCGTTGGGTGCAGGGAGCCTCGCTTCGGCAACCGGCGCCGGGCGGCTGCACGACGCCATGTGCCGGGCGACATTCGGCTATGCTCCGGAGACCGGCTTCGTCCAGGAGATCTCCGCCATGGTCCGCTCGATTGTGTTCGCCCTGTCCCTGTTGACCCTGGCCGGGTGTGCCCCGGACACCGCGGAAACCGACGCGCCGGCCGGCACGGAGGCGATCGACCCGACCGGGAGCTGGACGATCGAGGCCATCGGCGATCGGCCGGTCATCGACAAGAGCCCCACGGCCATCACGTTTACGACCGACGGCACGGTGGCGGGCAATGCCGGCTGCAATCAGTTCACGGGCGGCTTCGAACTCACCGGCACCCGTCTGTCCATGGGCCCCCTCGCCGTTACCCAGCGCATGTGTGCGGTGGAGGCCCTCATGGAACAGGAAGGCCGGTTCCTCAAGGCGCTGGAGAACGTCGACGGCGTGAGCATGGACAACGGCATGCTGGTCTTGACCGACGCCGCTGGCGAAACCCTGGTGCGCGCCTCGCGCCAGCCCGAATAGGCGAAGCCGCGGCCCGCCGAGGCGACATCGCCGCCCGGCAGCACCCCGCATTGTGGCTTCCCGGCGCCGCGGGCTGCCGCAGTCGCCACGGGCAGCCGCCGGCTCTGGCGTCTATACGTTAGGGAAGCCCCGGACGATCCTCCCGGCGCACCCCTGGTGGCGTCCCGGTCGTTCCGGGGGCCTGACGGGTGCGCCGGCCACTCCCGGCCAGGACCGCGCCCGCCGCTTGCCAGGAGGTGCCCCATGGCCGCAAGGCGCACATTCGATGCCCGCCCGGACACGATGGATTTTCGCGACCGGATGTTTGTTCCCACCCTGATACACGTGCCTCCGGCCCGCCGGCTGGAGGAATACCTGGATCACGATCCCCCGATCCTCGATCAGGGCGAGGAAGGCGCCTGCACGGGCTTCGGACTGGCGGCGGTGGCTCATCACCTGCTGGGGGTCCGCGGTCAGGATCACGATGCAACCCGCCTGAGCCCGCGCATGTTCTACGAGATGGCCAAGCGCTACGACGAGTGGGAAGGCGAAGACTATTCCGGATCCAGCGCCCGGGGCGCCATGAAGGGCTGGCACAAACACGGTGTCTGCAGCGAACCCCTGTGGCCCCATGACCCGGACACACCGGACCCGAGGCTGACCGCGGCCCGGGCCGACAATGCCGCCGAACGACCGCTGGGAGCCTACTTCAGGGTCAACCACAAGGACCTGGTCGCCATGCATGCTGCCCTCGCGGAAGTCGGCATTCTGTTTGCGGCCGCGGCGGTGCACCAGGGCTGGTACCGGGTCGGCAGTGATGGCCTGGTGCCTTTCGACGGCCGCCGGGTCGGCGGTCACGCCTTCGCGATCGTCGGCTACGACCAGGACGGCTTCTGGATTCAGAATTCCTGGGGCCCGGACTGGGGCCGCGACGGGTTCTGCTTCCTGTCCTACAGTGACTGGCTGGAAAACGGCATGGATGTCTGGGTGGCCCGGCCGGGCGTGCCCATACGCGTCGATGAGCGCGCGCTGGTATCCGGGCGCACCGTCGGGATTTCGACCACCAGCGTGTCGTTTGCCGAACTGCGTCCGCATATCGTCACGATCGGCAACGACGGCCGGCTGTCCGGAAGCGGCACCTTTGCCAACGACGCCGACGACGTGGAAGAAATCCTCACCGGCCATTTCCCGCGCATCACCCGGCACTGGCGTACCCGCCGGATCCTTCTCTATGCCCATGGCGGCCTGGTGCCGGAAAAGAACGCGATTCAGCGGATTGAGAACTATGTGCGCACGCTCGAGGGATCCCAGGTTTACGTCCTCGGTTTCATCTGGCGGACCGGCTTCTGGAACACCATCGCCAACGTGCTCAAGGATGCCTTTCGCCGCCGTCGCGCCGAGGGACTGCTCGACGATGCAAAAGACTTTCTGCTCGACCGTGTCGACGATGCCCTGGAGCCGATTGCGCGGACCATCGGCGGCAAGACCCTCTGGGAGGAAATGAAGCAAAACGGCCGCTGGGCCACGACCCGGACCGACGGCGGTGCCCGCCAGGTCGCCGAATTGCTGGCGGACCTGGCAGCCGGCGATCCGCGAATCGAGATTCACCTTGCGGGTCACAGCGCGGGCGCCGTATTCCATGCCCCCCTGATTCAGTATCTGACTGCCAGCGGCGAAATCGACACGGGACCGATGCGCGGCGCCACCGGACTGGATCGCCAGGTTGCGTCCTGCTCCCTGTGGGCGCCTGCCTGCACTCTCGATCTGTTCAAGGCCACCTACCTGCCCGCCATCGAGGCCCGGCGCCTGAAGTCATTTGCCCTGTTCAATCTCACCGAGGCCAGCGAGGCGGACGACCACGTCGCGCGGATCTACAACAAGTCGCTGCTTTACCTGATCGCCAACGCCCTGGAGGACAAGCCCCGTATCCCGCTGATCAGTCCCTCGGGGGAGCCCCTGCTCGGCCTGGATGAGTACGTGTCCCGGGACCGGGCGATGAGCGACCTGTTCCGGAAGCGCTACGCGGACTACATCCTGGCGCCGAACCACGGCGAGACCGGCAAGAAGAACGCCTCCCGGGCGCTCCACCACGGGGATTTCGACGACGACGACGCCACGGTTCAGGCGACCATCGCCCGGATCAAGGACGTCCAGTCGTTCGGCGGGAACTTCGCCTTCCGGCCGTCCCCGGCAGCCGCATCGGATCGTCGCCGTCGCCTGGAACGGGCCGCCGCCGAGGAGTAGGCCGGGCCGCTAGCGAAAGTCGCCGGTGAGACTGAAGGCCGCCCACTGGCTCAGGGTCCACGGCGACCGGTCGTCACCCATGAGCTTGAGCAGCGTGCGGCGGAACGCTTCGCGCCTTGGCAGCCCTTCGGCGACCCACAGACCGTAGAAGCACGCGAAGAAGCGCGCCGCGGCCGACGCGCTGACCGGCCAGTGTGTCGATATCAGGCTTTGCGCGCCGCACTGAATGAGGGCCCAGTCGAGACCGAGGCTGTCGCCCCCGGCGCCCTCGCGGGCAAGCCCGCTGACGCAGGCCATCATGGACACGTGGCTGCCGGTCAGGTCCAGGCCGCCGCCGAGCACCCGTGCCGGGCTCAGGCGGCCGTCCCTGTCCAGGCTTGCCAGCCGGGTGCTGTCGGGTATCCCGGAGGAATCCGCCAGGACAAGCCAGGAATCCTCGTAGGGGCTGCCCTCTCCGAGGGCCGGAAAGTGGCCGTGGGCCGAGAAATGAATAATCCGGTGGTCCAGTGGGCGCCGTTCGAGCGCATCGACAGTGGCTTCCTCCATAACCAGCGTTTCTCCCTCAACACCGTGCTCCACCAGCCAGGCGACAGGAGCGGTCAGGCTCTCCACGAACGCCCCCTTGCGCCCTCGGCGGAGGTCCTGGCGGGTCGGCACGATCACGCCGAGATACTCGCCCGGGGCGGCTGCCGCCGGACCGGAAGTCACCCGCTCCAGGTGGAACGCCGAATGCACTCTGGAAACGGAGAACACGTCCACCAGAATCCTGTCTCCGAAGGGCAGATACTGCAGCGGCACGTTGTGGAAATCCTCGTCCGAGGAATAGGCGATGTGATCGCCCTCGGAGACGATGCCCCGATCCAGAAAGTCTCCCAGCCAAGCCACCAGCGGGGCCAGATCAGCGGACGCGCGCCAATCGTCGGCGTCCGGTCTTACCTGGCTTGCCGCCTTCTGAAGCGCCTCCCGGCCGATCGGGATCGGCGCCAGCCCGTGAACTGCGCCGTCCGCGGAAACGAAGGCCGCCTGGACCTGCAGGTCATCCACGAAATAGGTGAGATAGTGGCAGCCCGCCCGGCGAACGATCTCGGGCAGGCGACGCACGGTCCCGTAAATCGCGCCATCCCGGACCGGCCGCCCCTCCTGGGATGTCAGGCGGTCGGCAATCACGCGGCCCTTCGAGGACTCGATCGCCTCGAGAAGCTCTGCCGGCCTGTCGGCAATCTGCAGCTTCTCGCACAGCACGTTGAACAGGTGAGGATAGGCGGAGAAGGTCCCCGCCCGCCGCAGTGGATCCGCGATTCCCGCCCGCAGCCCCTCGAGATTGTTCCTCAGTTCAATCAGCGCATCCGCCGCGGCGCCGGCCCTGAGCAGCCGGCTGTTGCACAGATAAATCCCCCAGAGGGCGTCGTTTTCCAGCTCGATGACCCGGTGATCCCGGGCCCAGAGCAGGCATTCGCCCAGCTCATTGAGGGACCGGCGAATGACCTCGGCGGGCGGTGTGCCATGCACGAAAATGGCGGACGCGTTGCGGATGCGGCCACGAACGCCCAGGGCGGTGTCCTCGCGCCCTCGGGTCAGAATGCTTTCGCCCTGGTCCAGCATGCCCAGAAGACGGCGGAATCGCTCTGGCTCCGGCGGGCCGGGCGGGGCATCCGCGGCAGTATCCGCCGTCCCCCCACCGTCCTTCGTGGCGGGCGGCTTGATACCTGCAAGTCCGAACAGATGCGCCATGGCACCTCTCACGGCCTCCGCCGAGGCTCCCTCGGGTGCTGCCGCCAGGTCGGCTTTCAGGCTCGCCGCACCGGTCCGGTAGCGGTCCACCCAGCCCCGCAGGCGCTCGGCCTCGATTCGGGTCACCGGGTTCTCGAACACCGCCGGATCTTCCAGCTCCGAGGCTGCGTCGTCGACGCGCTGCAGATTCAGCAGAGCCTCGGCCCGCAGAATCCTTATCGCCGGGATTTCCTCCGGCGCGCCGATGGACCGATAGAAATCCACGTAGTCCGAGGCGGCCGCCAGCAATGCGTCGGATTCACCGAGCAGGGACAGGGCCTTCAGATGGCTGGTCGCGATTCCCGCCAGGCTGGCCGGCGAAAGGCCATGATCCGGCACCTTGTCCCACAGGTCCCGGGCGCGCTGGTGCAGCGCGTCGGCCAGCGCCGCGCCGACGGCGGGCTCGCTGCCATAGCAGTAATCCTGGACGAGCGCTGTCAGCGCAATGATGACGGTGCCGGGATGATCGGATTCCACCAGCGCGGCTGCGGCCGCCTTGAGCGGTGAGTCCGGCAGACCGGCAAGAAGCCGGGCACGCCGTTCTGGCGTCCCCTGGCGCAGGATCTCGAGTATCTGGTCCGTTGTCAGGCCGGGCATGACGTTCCTCCCGGACGGTGCCGAGCAATATGCTGGCTGCAGGCCAATAACTGGCGGAGACACAAAAAGAAATTCCGGCGCGAATGCTCCCCCGCATGACCGACATGCGCCCCCTGGGAGCCACCGGCGCCGCCGCCGGTCCGATGCGCGCTTCGTCAAGTCTAGTCCGGCCAGCGGCGCTCCGCCGCGATCATGCTGCGTCAGGCGCGCTCCGGCACCGTAAGGCGTGCCAGGCAGCCCGACTGATCGGCGCGATTCTTGAGGGTCAGCTGGCCGCCGTGGGCTTCGGCAATCTGGCGGCACAGAACGAGACCGACTCCGGTGCCACCGGGTTTCGTGGTGAAGAACGGCACGAAGAGATTGTCGGGATTCGCGATACCCGGACCGTCGTCCTCCACCTCGATCACGACCTCTTCGGCGGCCCGCGACCAGCGCAGCGTGACCGCACCCTCCGGCCCGGTTGCGTCGGCGGCGTTCTTGACCAGGTTGATCAACAGTTGCTCCAGCTGGTCCGGGTCCAGCTCGGCGCTGAACGGATCTCCCTGGGTCCGCACCGCTACGCGGGGTTCGAGATTGGCGACCCGGTCGGCAAGACGGGCCAGATCGACTGGCCGCCGTCTCGGCGCGGGAAGCCGCGCCAGCATGGCGTAGGCGGACATCAGCCGGGCAAGGGCGTCGGCACGGGAAGCGATCACCCCCAGGCCGTGGCCGACATCCTCGCGCCAGTCCGGCGGCAGCGGATCCCGTCCGACGGTGTCCTCCAGCGTGCCGGCCATGGACTTGATCGGCGCCAGCGAATTGTTGATCTCGTGACCGATCACCCGGATAAGACGCTGCCAGGCGGATCGTTCCTCCTCTCGCAGCGCCTTGGAGAGGTCCGTGATCACCAGCAGGTAGTGGGGCAGGCCCCCTTCCCTGAACCGCAGGACCCGACGTTCCCAGCGCCCGGCCCGGGGACCGAACTCCCGTTTCACCACCCGGCGTTCCCCGGCGTCCAGCAGGTCTTCGAGACCCAGCGCAACGGCTGGCTCGCCGATCAGTTCGGCGGCCGGAAGGCCCAGCAGACGCTCGCCGGCCGGGTTGACCAGACGCAGGACATGCTGGCCGTCAAAGGTGAACAGGGCGATGTCGATCTCGCTCATCACCTTGCGCAGCAGGGCGCTGACCTCGCGAACCTCCAGCCGCTGATCGCGCATTGCATCACCGAGCTGATTGACCTCCCACACCACCTCGCCGAGGGCATCGTTGCGGGCTTCCCGGCGGCCGCGCATGGAGTAGTCGCCCATTCTCAGCGCCTCCAGCAGATTCGACAGCGTGCGCAGGTGATAAACGACTTCGTTGCGCAGCAGGTTGGCCAGGACCAGCCAGCCGACAACCGCTACCGCCAGCATCGTGAACACGAACGCCGGGGAAAAGTCTCCGGCAAACAGCAGCAGCGCAAGAAGGATCAGCGCCGGCGCTCCGACCAGCAGGGCCAGCAAGAAGATCCGCGTGTCATACGACACGCGTTGGCGGCGCGAGCGCGCATTCACTGCCACGAACCCTCCCGGGAGACCTGAAAGATGGCGTGAGGCCATAGCGTAACGGTTCACCGCGGAAAAGATGACCCGTGCCGGGCCGGGCCGCTACTGCAGCCCGTATTTTTCGATCCGGCGATACAGCGCGCTGCGGGACAGGCCCAGGGCGTCGGCGGCCCGGTTCACATTGCCGCCCACGCGCTCCAGCGCACCACGAATCAGTACACGCTCGGCGTCTTCCAGGGTCATGGCATCCAGACCAGGCCGGCTCACGTGGTCGGGTGTGCCGAGGTTCAGGTCGGCCAGCGACAGGCGCTTGCCCGATGCCATGAGCAGGGCCCGCTCGATCACGTGCCTGAGCTCACGCACGTTCCCCGGCCACTCATGGTTCAGCAGGGCTTCCGCCGCTTCGGGCTCGAAACCGCCGATATCGCGCTGATAGCGCTCGCCAAGTTCCCTGAGCTGGACCTCCGCGATGGGAACAATGTCCTCGCCGCGCTCACGCAGCGGCGGCAGGCTGATCTCGACGGTATTGAGGCGAAACAGCAGGTCCTTGCGGAATGTCCCGGAACCGATGGCCGACGGCAGGTCGGCGTTGGTCGCCGAGACGATACGCGCGTCGGTGCGGCGGGTTCGGGAGGACCCGATCCGTTCGTACTCGCCGCTCTCCAGGACCCGCAGCAGCTTGCCCTGCTGGGACAGGGGTATGTTGCCGATCTCGTCCAGGAACAGCGTGCCCCCCTCGGCCAGCTCGAAGCGCCCGACCCGATCCTGGCGGGCGTCGGTGAACGCGCCCCGGACATGTCCGAACATCTCGCTCTCGAAAATCGTCTCCGGGATGGACCCCATGTTCACGGAGATGAACGCACCGTCCTTGCGCGGGGACAGATCGTGAATCACGCGGGCGAGAAGCCCCTTGCCGGTGCCGGGCTCCCCGGTGATCAGAATATTCGCCTGCGATGGCGCAACCCGCTCGATGAGTTCCAGCACCGGCTGCATGACCGGGGACTCGGCGATAAATGGTTCGCGTATCCCCTTGAGCAAGTCGTTCTCGGCCTTCAGCCTCGCGCCCTGCTCCAGGGCCTGGCGCAGCGCCACCTGATTGCGCACCACCGAAGCCAGACGATGGTTGTCCCAGGGCTTCTCGATAAAGTCCCTGGCGCCGCGGCGCATGGCCTCCACCGCCACGTCGATACTCGCCCAGGCGGTCATCACGATGACCGGCAGCACCGGATCCGTCGACGCCAGCTGCTCGATCAGCTCAAGGCCCTCGGCCCCGGACGTCGTATCCCGGGTGAAATTCAGATCGGTGAGGACCGCGTCGAACTCACCCGACCCGACCGCCTCCATGGCGCCTGCGGGGCTGGTCACGAGCTCCACCGCATAGCCCTCGCCCTTCAGCAGCAGCCGCAGGGCGTCCAGAACATCGCGTTGATCGTCCACGACAAGGATGCGTGCTTGTTGCATGGCTCCCCTGGCTGCGCGGTGACGGCCCCTGGTGCGGCGAACTGCCGCAGACGCCGTCATCTTAGCAACCTCGGCACAGGGCCTGGAAACAGCGGGACACAAGCTGCATCTTCTCTGCGCTGCACCGCGATCTCACCCCCCGAGACGATGACTGCCTACTCGTAGCGCAGCGCTTCCATGGGATGGACCCGGGTCGCGCGAAGCGCCGGAATGAAGCTGGCCGCGAACACGATGGCAAGCAGCAGCATGGGCACCCCCGCGTAGGTCGCGGGGTCCAGGGCACCGACTCCGACCAGCACGGACTGCAGACCGAAGCCGATCACGCTGGCCAGCGCGATGCCCACGGGCAGCGCGATCAGCAGCTGCCTGGCCCCCTGCCCCATGACCAGCTTCAGAATGCCCCGCTCCTCGCAGCCCAGCGCCCGGCGCACGCCGAACTCCCGGGTCCGCTGGGCCACGGAGAAGGCCAGCACGCCGTAGACACCCACGGCGGCCAGGAGCACCGCCATCACGCCAAACGTGCCGAAGATCATGCTGATCAACCGGAAGTCCCCGGCCTGCACCTCGAGCCAGTGCTCGGCGGGTTCCAGCCAGTAGACGGGAAGGTCCGGGTCCACCTGCAGCACGGCTTCCGCCAGGTTGTTCGCCAGCGCTTCCGGCTGTCTGGCGGTCCGCACCGCCAGGCTCATGAAGCGGGCGTCGTCCTGGGCCAGCGGGCGATAGATCGCCGGGCTCACCGGACCCTCGCGAAAGCCGCGATGAAACACGTCGGGCACGATGCCGACCACCGTCACTGCCTCCTGATCGTCCGTCTCCCCCACACGGAGGCTTCGGCCCACGGGATCCATGCCCGGGAACGCCAGCTCGGCGAGCTGCTCGTTGATGACCGCCACCGGCTGGGTGTCGGACCGGTCGGCTTCGGTAAACCCGCGACCGTTCAGCACGGGAATGCGGAACACGTCGAAGAACTCGGGGCTGGCGACAACGTGCTGGGCCGAAGGCAGCTGACCCTCGGGCCCGGGGACCTGGCGGTCACCCTGATACGTGAGCATGCCCGAGAACGTGCCCGGCAGGCTCGAGGTTACTGCCACTGATTCCGCGCCGGCTATATTGCCGGCCTCGCGCTCCAGGGACTGCCAGAACCGGCGCCGGTCTTCCGCGGCCGGATAATCGGCCTCGAACAGGCCCACCCGCGCCGTCATCACGTTGGACAGGTCGGCGCCGACATCCGTGTACTGGAGCTGCACGAGGGAGCGCACCGTCAGCCCGCCGCCGATCAACAGGGCACATGACAGGGCGATCTCGACAATGACGAGGGTCCGGGTCAGGCGTCCCAGTGACACGCCGAGACCTCCGGCGCCGCTGGCCTTGAGATTTTCGGTCACGTCCCCCTTGCCGATCCGAATGGCCGGCAGTAATGCGGCCAGCCCGGCTGTGACGAAGGTCACCAGAACGGCAAACGACATGGTGGCCCAGTTCTGCTCGAACCTGACCCAGGTGGGCGGACCCCACAGCTGTGCGTTAATCCATTGGTCAGTGGCGTCGGAGGCCATGCTCGATAGCGCGTAGCCCAGCGCACCCGCCGCCGCGGCGATGATCAGCGACTCGGCCAGCATGCCCAGCGCGAGCCGGCCGCGTGATGCCCCCAGCGACACGCGTATGGCGAGCTCCCGACGGCGTACGGCACTGCGCGCAAGGAACAGGTTGGCAACGTTCGCGCAGGCGATCAACAACACCAGCCCGGTGGCAATCAGCATGGACGACAGGACCGCCCGGGTTTCCACACCGACCCATTCGTCCCGGTATTTCTGCGTCACCATGCGGGCGCCGGTGTTCCAGCCCGGATTGTCGGTCAGTATCGACTCGTAGACCCGGGTCATGTCACCGCGCGCCTGCTCGAGGGTCACACCCGGCTTGAGGCGCCCGTAGACTTCCACGGTGAACAGGTCGCCCCGCGGTTTGCCCGGATCCACTCGAAGTGGCAGCCACAGATCCTCACGGGCCGGCCAGGCAAACCCCCTGGGCATGACGCCGACGATCGTGGCCGCCTCGCCGTTGAGGCGCACGGACTTGCCGAGAATCTCCGGGTCCCCGCCGTAGCGGTGCTGCCACACATTCCAGCCGAGGACCGCGACCAGCGGCGCCCCGGGTGCGTCCTCTCCGGCCACGAACGAGCGACCCAGCAGCGGCTCGACACCGAGGCTGGTCAGGGCGTTGGAGGTCACGAAGGCTCCTTCGAAGCGTTCCGGCCGGTCGCCGTCGCCGCTGAGGTTCACGGTGCCGGCGGCCGACGCAAAGGTCTCCTTGAAGCTCTGCTGGCGCTCCGCGATGTCCAGGTAGTCCCGGTCGTCCACCTCGTAGCCCCGCGGCAACTTGTCGGATTCGTGTTCGACATGCACCAGCTCATCGGCGTCGGTGTACGGCAGGGGCCTGAGGGAAAAACCGTAGTAGCCCCCGAAGGCATAGGTCACCGCCGCGATCCCCAGGCCCATGACGACGATGGCGATCAGGGTGAAACCCCAGTTTCGCGTGAGAGACCGGAAGGCCTGTCGGAATTCGTTCAGCATCGTGTTGTTCCCCTCGCCGGCAGGCGTCAGGCGATCGCCGCTTCGGCTTCCTGGCGGACCCGGGCGGCGGTGACTTCGTCGACGATGCGGCCGTCGAACATGTGCACAATCCGCTGCGCGTACTGCGCATAGCGGGGATCGTGGGTCACCATGCAGATGGTCGCGCCGGTCTCGTGCAGTTCGTTCAGCAGGTTCATCACGGCTTCGCCGTTTTTCGAGTCCAGGTTGCCGGTCGGCTCATCGGCCAGCAGGATCGAGGGCTTGCC
>JARFQW010000012.1 GCA_029287575.1 Gammaproteobacteria bacterium
GAATCTCGTTTCCGCGATTCGCTTCGAGGACGGCGACCGGGTCGAAGCCGGCCAGATTTTGGTGGAACTGGAAAATTCCGAACAGCGGGCCCAGCTCGCCGAAGCCCAGGCCCGGGTCCTGGAGAGCAAGAGTCAGTTCGAGCGCTCCCAGGCCCTGGCCCGCAGCAAGACCGTGTCTGAGAGCCAGATGGAACAGCTTCGCGCCACCATGGATGCCGACCAGGCACGGCTCAAGGCCGCGGAGTCGAGACTGGCGGACACCGTCATCAGGGCGCCGTTTTCGGGCCGCGTGGGCCTGCGCCAGGTGAGCGTCGGCAGCCTGGTTTCCCCTGGCACCGTCATCACGACCCTCGACGACACCGCGTCGATGCGCCTGGATCTCTCCGTTCCGGAGTCGTTCCTGGGCACGGTCACCGCGGGCATGAAGATACGGGCCCGCAGCGTGGCCTACCCGGACCGCCTGTTTGACGGCGAGGTGGAGAGCCTGGACAGCAGGGTGGATCCGGTGACCCGCATGATTACCGCGAGAGCCGTCATTCCGAACGGCGACGGGGCATTGAAGCCGGGCATGTTCCTGACTGTCCGGCTGATCGGCGGAAAACGGTCCTCGCTGGTCATACCCGAAGAGGCGCTGGTTCCGGAAGGCGACCGCCAATACGTGTTCCTCGTGACCGAGGGCCTCGCCCGACGCATCCTCGTGGAGGTGGGTCGCCGCCGGCCGGGCCAGGTGGAAATACTCGACGGGCTCATCGAGGGCGACCAGGTGATCGTCGAAGGAACGCAAAAGGTCGTGGACGGCGCGGCAGTCACCGAGGCTCCGCCGCTGGCAGCCACCGGCACGCCCTGATGAAAATTTCCGAGATCTCCATCCGGCGGCCTGTGTTCGCCACGGTGCTGTCGATCGTGCTGGTGATTCTCGGGCTGATGGCGATGTCGACGCTGTCAGTTCGTGAATATCCCGACATCGATCCTCCGGTCGTGTCCATCGATACGACCTATCGTGGCGCCTCGGCGGAGGTCGTGGAGACCAAGATCACGCAGGTGATCGAGGATTCCGTCTCGGGTATCGAAGGCATCACGACCCTGAAGTCCTCCAGCCGGGAAGAGCGGGCGGACGTGGTTATCGAGTTTTCCCTCAACCGGGATGTCAACGAGGCGGCAAATGACGTTCGCGACCGGATCAGCCGAATTGTGGAGGATCTCCCGGTGGAGGCCGACCCGCCGGACATCGCCAAGGTCGACAGCAGCACCGACTCGGTCATGTGGCTGGCGTTCACCAGCGACCGGCACACGACACTGGAGCTCACCGACATCGCCGAGCGGACCCTCGTGGATCGTCTGTCGGTCGTGGAGGGCGTGGCGCGGGTCCGTATCGGCGGGGCGAGACGCTACGCCATGCGGGTCTGGCTGGACCGGGAATCTCTCGCCGCCCGCCAGCTGACGGTCAATGATGTCGTCACCGCGCTGCGTCGGGAAAACGTCGAACTGCCCGCCGGGCGGCTGGAATCCACGCAGCGGGAATTCAGCCTTCGTACCCGGACCGGGCTGGAATCCGCCGAGGACTTTCGCGGCCTGGTCATCAAGCGGTCGGACGATGGCCGGCTAATCCGGCTCGGCGAAGTGGCCCGGGTCGAAAAAGGCGCCGAGAACGAGCGCACCGAAGCCCGCACGAACACGCTGGCGGCCATTAGTCTCGGCATAGAACAGCAGTCGAAAGCCAACACGGTCCAGGTGACGAACGGCGTACTGGAGACCATCGACGACATCCTGCCATCACTCCCTGACGGTGTAGATATCACGGTGAACTTCGCCCGGGCCACGTTCATCGAGGCGTCGATGATCGAAGTGCTCAAGGCGATCGGCTTTGCGCTTACCCTGGTCCTTGTCGTGATCTACCTGTTCCTCGGGAACCTCCGGGCGACCCTGGTGCCGGCGGTAACGGTGCCAGTGTCGGTCATCGCGGCGTTTATCGTGATGGCGATCTTCGGGTACTCGATCAATACCCTGATTCTCCTCGGCCTGGTGCTGGCCATCGGCCTGGTCGTGGACGACGCCATCGTCGTGCTGGAAAACATCTACCGGCGGGTCGAAACGGGCGGGCCCGCCTTGCTGGCTGCTCTGGCCGGATCCCGTGAAATCGGGTTCGCCGTCGTGGCGACAACCCTGGTGCTCGTGTCCGTGTTCCTGCCCATCTCCTTTCTGGAGGGCAACATCGGTCGCCTGTTCGGCGAGTTCGGAGTCGCCGTCGCCGCCGCCGTGGCGATCTCCAGCCTGGTGGCTCTGACCCTGGTCCCGATGATGTGTTCGAAGCTGTTCAGCCGGGCCAGGGATGCGGGCAGCCATACGGGCTACGCCGGTCTGCTGGACCGGAACTTCGCCCGGGTCTCGAACACCTACTCCAGGATTCTGGCGGGCATCGTCGGAAATCCCTGGCCGACTATTTTCCTCGCGCTGGCAATCAGCGTGCTTGCCGGCAGCCTGTTTCGTGCCCTGCCCGCCGAGTACGGTCCCAAGGAGGACCGGGGCGTGTTCTACGTCACCATGGGCGCGCCCCCGGGAGCCAGCCTCGAATACACGTCGCGCTACGCGCGAATGATGGAAGACGTGCTGATGGAAGGGGTGGAAGCCGGCGAAATCCGCCGGCTGCTGATCCGTGTGCCGGGCCGTTACGGGTCCACCGGTGAGGTCAACAGCGCGCGGGCCATTGCGCTTCTGGAGGGCTGGGACAAGCGCACGCGGTCGTCCGAAGAGATCGCCGCGGAGATGCGCACGAAGCTCGCCGGATTCCCGGGGGTCCGCTTCCGGGTCGCCACGCCGCAGGGACTGGGCGTGCGCGGCAGCAGCCGCCCGGTCCAGATGGTTCTTGGCGGCGGCAACTACGAAGAGATCTCCGAGTGGCGCGATGCCCTCATCGCCCGGGTCAACGCCGAGAACTCGGGTCTGACCAATATCGACTCGGACTACGACGAAACCAAGCCCCGAATGTCGGTGTCGGTGGACCGTGACCGGGCAGCGATTCTCGGTGTTTCCCTGGAGAATATCGGCCGAACCCTGGAGTCCATGCTCGGTTCGCGCATCGTCACCACCTACATCGACCGGGGCCTGGAGTACAACGTGGTGCTGCAGGGCGAAGCGGACAGCCGGGCCAGCCCGAGTGATCTCTCCAACATTTATGTCCGCTCGGAATTCAACGACCAGCTCGTTCCACTGGGCAACCTCGTGACCCTTTCGGAGAGTGCCGGCCCGGCGGAACTCCGGCGCTTCGACCGGATGCGGGCGATCACGCTGTCGGCCGGGCTCGCCCCCGGCTATGCGCTGGGCGACGGCATCGACTATCTCGAAGGCCTGGCCGCCGAAATTCTTCCGCCGGAGGCGCGTATCAGCTGGGACGGTGAATCCCGGGAATTTCTGGAGTCCGGGAGCAGTCTTTATCTGACCTTCGCTCTCGCCCTCGTGATCGTCTTCCTGGTGCTGGCCGCTCAGTTCGAAAGCTTCCGGCATCCTTTGGTCATCATGATGACCGTGCCGCTGGCCGTGACCGGCGCCCTGGGGGGACTCTGGCTCTCGGGCCGGTCGATCAACGTCTACAGCCAGATCGGTCTGATCATGCTCGTGGGTCTGGCGGCAAAGAACGGCGTGCTGATCGTCGAATTCGCCAACCAGCTTCGCGATCGCGGCACGGAATTCGGCGAGGCAGTTGTCAAAGCTGCCAGCATCCGGCTGCGACCGGTCCTGATGACGAGCACCTGCACGGCATTCGGCGCCCTGCCCCTGCTTCTGGCGGAAGGCGCGGGTGCCGAAAGCCGGCAAGCGATCGGCACGGTCGTGGTTTACGGAGTTGCATTTTCCTCGCTTCTGACCTTGTTCGTGGTCCCCGCCATGTATGCCGTACTCGGCCGGGGAACCACGTCGCCGGAACACGTGTCCCGCGCGATCGACCGGCTGCAGGACCAGCATGGCGACGCCCTTGAGACCGAGCCACCCTCCCGGGCGCCGGCCTGATCCCTGCCGCGGACTACCGGGCCGCCCCGAAGGCCGGGCAGCACCTTGGGCAAGGCGGGCATAGCTACGGGTCGGTCCCGCCCGTTCAGGGACGGAGTCGTTCCTGAGCAAGGGGGCGCCAGGTCTCCTGGGCACCCTCCGTACGCCTCTCGGAGAACACTGATCCGAAACCCGTGGAGGCTGGGTTAGACTGAGAGGTCAGGGACGCCACCGGCCGGCGACACAGGGAACCCCAGGCCTTGCTGAGACCTTTTCTTGCCCTGCTAAAAACAACCGCGGGCAGTCTGCGCGATCTGGCGCCGATCATCGTCGTGATCGCATTTTTCCAGCTGGCCGTCCTGCAGCAGCCGCTGCCGAACCTCATCGATCTCCTGGTCGGAACCGGGTTCATTCTGGTCGGTTTGACGTTCTTCATTTTCGGGCTCGAGATGGGCCTGTTCCCCATCGGCGAGTCCATGGCGGCCGCCTTTGCCAGCAAGGGCAGCCTGATCTGGCTCATGGTCTTCGCGTTCGCGCTGGGCTTTGGCACCACCGTCGCCGAACCCGCGCTCATTGCGGTGGCAGACGAAGCCGCCGAAGTGGCCGCCACGGCCGGGGCGATCAGTTCCGGCCTCGAAGCCCGCGAGAACTATGCCTTCGGCCTGCGGATGACGGTCGCCCTGTCGGTCGGGATCGCGATTGTGATCGGCGTACTCCGCATCCTGAAGGGCTGGCCGATCCATGTGCTGATCATTGGCGGCTACATCATGGTGGTTGTCATGACCGCCTTCGCGCCGCGCGAGATCATCGGCATCGCCTACGACTCCGGCGGCGTGACCACTTCGACCATTACCGTGCCGCTGGTTACCGCCCTGGGTGTCGGACTGGCCTCGTCGATCCGCGGCCGCAACCCGATGATCGACGGCTTCGGCCTGATCGCCTTTGCCTCGCTTACGCCCATGATCTTCGTGCTGGCCTACGGAATGTTCCTGTCATGAGCGGGCTGCTCGACCAGACCTGGACCACGATCATGGGCACCGTCAATGACGTTCTGCCGATCGCGGCCATTCTGCTCGGCTTCCAGCTGGCTGTGCTCCGGCGCCCCATACCCAATCTGCGCCGGGTGCTGATCGGATTTGTCTACGTCCTGATTGGCTTGTCCCTGTTTCTGATCGGCCTGGAGCGCGCCCTGTTTCCGCTGGGTGAGGTGATGGCGAAGCAGCTGACTGATCCCGCGTTCATCGGGTCCGATCCGGCGTCGGCGAGCGTCGACTGGAAGGACTACGGCTGGGTCTATGCCTTTGCCTTCTCGATCGGCTTCGCGACCACCATCGCCGAGCCGGCGCTGATTGCCGTGGCCATCAAGGCCAGCCAGGTGTCGGCCGGCGCGGTCAGCGTCTGGGGCCTGAGAATTGCCGTGGCGCTGGGGGTGGCCGTCGGCCTGGCCCTGGGTACCTGGCGCATCGTCACGGGGCTGCCGATTCACTGGTTCATCATCAGCGGCTATGTGGTCGTAGTCATCCAGACCCAGTTCTCACCAAGACGCATCATTCCCCTGGCCTACGACTCCGGCGGCGTGACGACCTCAACGGTCACGGTCCCCCTGGTCGCGGCCCTGGGTCTGGGTCTCGCCGAAACCGTTCCCGGACGAAGTCCCCTGATCGATGGCTTTGGTCTGATTGCCTTTGCCAGTCTTTTCCCCATCATGTCCGTCATGGCCTATGCGCAGCTTGCCGACCTCCGGCAACGTATCGCCGAGCGCGGGGCCGGCGCATCCGAGGAGATCTGAACCATGCGCTTCAAGCTCATCATCGCCCTCGTGGACGACCACAAGACCGAGAACGTCACCGAGGCGGCGCGGGATGCCGGCGCCACCGGAATCACGGTGATCGGTAGCGCGCGCGGCGAGGGTATCAATCCGCGCAAGACGTTTCTGGGCCTGACCCTCGACACGCAGCGCGATGTGCTGCTGCTGGTTGTCGAGGAGCACCTGGCCCGACCCATACTGGAGAAGATCGGCGAGGTGGGGGAGTTCGATACCGAAAGCGGTACCGGTATCGCCGTGTTGCTGAACGTCGAGGACGCGGTCGGAGTGGCGCACCAGGTGCGCGAACTGGTCGAACGGGTGGAGGATGAGCTGTGAACTACATGAAGAACATGGTCCGGGTCCGGGAAGTGATGAACGCCGATTACATCGTCGTGGACGGCCTGGAAACGGTGGCTGACGCGGTGCGCAAGATGAAGGCGGCAAACGCCCTGGCCGCGATCATCGACCGGCGTAACGACGACGATGAATACGGGGTGCTCGTACCGGCGGATATCGCCAAGCAGGTCATCGCCCAGAACCGGGCCCCCGAGCGGGTCAATGTCTACGAGATTATGTCAAAGCCGGTGATCGCGGTGCATCCGGAAATGGACATCCGGTATGCCGCCCGGCTGTTTCAGCAGTTCGGCCTGAATCTCGCGCCGGTCATGGATCATCACGATTCGATCTCCGGCATGGTGACCTATCACGACATCGTGATGCGCGGGCTGCTGAAAGACTGAATTCGGGCGGGCGCCGCCGCCACGCTGCTACGCGCAGCACCCCGACCAGCGGGCACTCATGACGGCCGTATCGAAACAGGCGGGCCGCCCCGGTTTATTCCCTGTCGCCGAAAGGCCCGAAGGTGATACCCGACGATTCGGCCGCCGGGTCCTCGCCCTCCGATCCGGGCGCATCCGGGCTTCGTTGTCCGCCCCGCCAGTCCACGGCGTGCAGTTCGCTGGAGCCGGCCGTGAACGTCAGCCGGTGCTTGCCCACCACGATAACGTCGCCATCGGAGAGCATGACCTTGCTGATCTTCCGGCCGTTCACCTTGGTGCCGTTGGTGCTGTTGAGATCCATGATCGTCCAGCCCCCCTGCTCCCGGGAAATGATGGCGTGCCGGCGGCTGAAGAACTTGCTGTCGACGTGGAGATGACAATCGGGATCCCGGCCCAGAAGGTTCTGGGCCTCGGAGAGCACATGCTCACCCACCCGCTTGCCGCGGTGATCCAGACGCAGCGTGGCATGAACTCCGAAACGGCCGGTGTCGCCGGGTTCCTCCTCGCCATGGCCGCGTTCGACCCACCGCAGCTCCTTGAGCACGGCATCCAGGGCATCCAGCGTCACGCGGGAATTGCCTTCGACGGCGGCCGCTGTCAGCGCCATGTCACACAGGGTGTTGATGAGGCGCGGCACGCCCTTGCCGAACTCGTGGATCAGGGAATCGATACCGGGCTCGAACACGGTGTCGAAATCCCCTCCGGCCACAGCCATCCGGTGGCGCAGGTATTCGGCCGTTTCCTCTTCGGTGAGTTCGTCGATGTGAATTCTCAGCCGGCAGCGCTGGCGTAACTGCTCCAGCCCCGGTGAGTCGAGCAGGTCGGACAGTTCGGGCTGGCCCAGCAGCACGACGTTCAGAAGTTTTTCCTGCTCGGTTTCGATACAGGTGAGCAGGCGCAGCTCCTCGAGGACGTCCGCCGACAGGTTCTGGGCCTCGTCGATCAGAATCACGACCTGCCGGCCCTTGGCCGCCTGCTCTTCGACGAAACTCCTGAGCAGCGTAAGCAGCTCGACCTTGTCCTTGCCGAACGGACTGAACCCGAACTCGACGAGGATCATCTCCAGCAGTTCCTTGTCGGAGAGCCGGGTATGCGTTAGCCGGGCCACCGCCACATCCTCTTCCAGCTCGGAGAACACCTTGTTCAACAGCGTGGTCTTGCCCGAGCCGATCTCACCGGTGAGGATAACGAACGGATCCCGGTTGGCGATCGCGAACTTGATGGATGCCAGGGCGTAGCCGTGCTGCTCGCTGACGTACAGAAACCGGGAATCCGGGGTCTGCTCGAACGGTTTCTGCTCCAGCGAAAAATGTTCCAGGTACATGCCGGGAATAACTCTCCAGGGGCGCGATTCGCCTCGCGCGTGGTGTGAATATACCGTTCTGTTAAGGCCCCGTCCGGGAACCGGGTTCACGTTCGACCGGACCCGTGTCCAGGGGCACGCGGAATATCGTGCTCCGGGCAGTTTTACATAAGCCTGATCGCGGCTTCCAGTCGCCTCCCCGCAGGCTCCCTAGCCTATACTGCCCCGCTACACGCGGGTCCGGGGGGGCGAAGCGGTTGCTCTTTAACTCCTACGAGTTTCTGCTGGCGTTCCTGCCGGCCACGCTGGCGCTGTATTTCGTTACCGCCCGCTGGGTTGGTTCCCGGGCCGCGCTCGCGATTCTCGTTGCTGCCTCTCTCTTCTTTTATGGCTGGTGGAACCCGAAGTACCTGGCATTGCTGGGCTTTTCGATGGTCGCCAACTTCTTTCTGGGCAATGGCATCAGGGAGGCCGAACCGGCACGGAAAAAGTGGCTGCTAACCGCCGGCATCGCCGGCAACCTCGCCCTGCTCGGCTGGTTCAAGTACGCGGGTTTCCTCGCCGAATCCATCAACGCGGCCGCCGGGCTGGGACTGCCCGTCCCCAGCATTGTCCTGCCGCTGGCCATCTCGTTTTTCACCTTCCAGCAGATTGCCTACCTGGCGGACACCTATTACGGATTCGTCGCCGAGAAGAGTTTCCTGCGCTACAGCCTGTTCGTGTGCTTCTTCCCGCAGCTCATTGCCGGGCCCATCGTTCACCACACCGAGATGTTGCCCCAGTTCGCGGAGCCGGGCCGTTTCAAGCCGTCCTGGGACAGTCTGGCCGTCGGGTCGGCGATCTTTTCGATCGGCCTGTTC
>JARFQW010000102.1 GCA_029287575.1 Gammaproteobacteria bacterium
CGAGCGCTGTGAGCCGACCGTTGGAGACCTTGCCGGTGCCGAATGTCTCGACCGTGACGGACGTCGGCTCGGCCACGCCGATGGCGTAGGAAACCTGGATTTCACAGCGGTCGGCCAGTCCCGCCGCGACGATGTTCTTGGCCACGTAGCGGCAGGCGTAGGCCGCTGACCTGTCCACCTTCGAGGGATCCTTGCCGGAGAAGGCGCCGCCGCCGTGCCGGGCCATGCCGCCGTAGGTATCCACGATGATCTTTCGCCCGGTCACTCCGCAGTCACCCATCGGGCCACCGATCACGAACCGGCCGGTGGGGTTGATGTGGAACTGCGTGTCCGATGACACCCAGGCCTCCGGGATGACCGGCAGGATGACGAGGTCCATGATGGCCTCGCGGAGCTGCTCTTCTCCAATCTCCGGCGCGTGCTGGGTAGACAGCACAATGGCGTCCACCGCCTTCGGCTTGCCGTCTTCGTAGCGGAACGTTACCTGGCTCTTGGCGTCGGGGCGCAGCCACGGCAGCTCACCGTTCTTGCGCAGCTCCGCCTGGCGGCGGACCAGCCGATGGGCATAGGTGATGGGTGCCGGCATCAGTACGTCGGTCTCGTCGCTGGCGTAGCCGAACATGAGTCCCTGGTCGCCCGCCCCCTGCTTCTTGCGCTCTTCCCGGTCCACGCCCTGGCGGATGTCGCCGCTCTGCTTGCCGATGGCATTGAGCACCGCGCAGGTCGCCCCGTCGAAACCGAGCTCCGAGCTGTCATAGCCGATATCCACGATGGTCTGCCGCGCGAGATCTTCGAGATCCACCCACGCCGAGGTGTGAACCTCGCCCGCGACGATCGCCATGCCGGTCTTGACCAGCGTTTCCACCGCGACTCTCGCGTCGGGATCCTGTTCGATGATGGCGTCGAGAACGGCGTCCGAAATCTGGTCGGCGATTTTGTCCGGATGGCCCTCCGAAACAGATTCGGAGGTAAAGAGATACGTTTCTGACATAAGGATCGGGCCCAGCCTAGGCAAAGATTGACTAGTATACCGGGAGGTCCTTACTCCGGTAAGTACGCCGTTCACAAGATCCCATCCGCCCGAGAGGTGACCCATGGCCCGGACCGAGACCCCAGCCTGTGAGGAGGGCATGCGAGCCCCCGCGTTCTCGCTGACCGATACGACCGGCAGGAGCGTGTCCCTGGACGACGTCCGTGGTGACCGGGGAACGCTGGTCATGTTCATCTGCAACCACTGTCCTTATGTCAAAGCGGTGCTGGATAGGCTGGTCGCGGACTGCCGCGTGCTGCAGGCCGAAGGGGTGGGCTGCGCCGCGGTGATGTCCAACGATCCCACCGACTATCCCGAGGACAGCCCCGAGAACATGGCACGCCTGGCGCGCGAGATGGATTTCCCGTTTCCGTACCTGTTCGATTCGACACAGGAGGTGGCCAGGGCTTATGGAGCCGTCTGCACACCGGACTTCTTCGGGTTCGACAAGGATCTGCAGCTGCGCTACCGGGGCCGCCTGGATGCCGGCGTGATGGATCCGCCCC
This sequence comes from Gammaproteobacteria bacterium, assembly GCA_029287575.1. Taxonomy (GTDB): domain Bacteria; phylum Pseudomonadota; class Gammaproteobacteria; order Steroidobacterales; family XN24; genus JARFQW01. The sequence goes on from JARFQW010000102.1 coordinate 1,537, forward strand.
CCGACGGTGCGCCGCGCGAGCTGCTCGAGTCCATGCGGCGCATAGCGGCCGGCGAAGCTCCCACCGGGCAGGTGCCCTCGATGGGGTGCTCGATAAAGTGGAAACATGCCTGAGCGTGGCGCCGCGACGCTTGCTCACCACCTGAGCGTCGCGGAGAATGCGCTTCTGCTCCCGACGCGCACGTATACAGAGACCGAAAAATGCCAGAACGCCGAGACCTCGCCAACGCCATCCGGGCCCTGAGCATGGATGCGGTCCAGAAAGCCAATTCGGGGCACCCCGGCATGCCCATGGGCATGGCCGATATCGCGGAAGTCCTCTGGAACGACTTCCTGGTCCACAATCCGGGCAATCCGCACTGGCCGGACCGGGACCGCTTTGTCCTGTCCAACGGACACGGGTCGATGCTCCTCTATTCGCTTCTGCACCTGACCGGCTATCCGCTGACAATCGAGGACCTGGCGGCGTTCCGTCAGCTCGGCGCGAAGACGCCGGGTCATCCGGAATACGATCCCGCCATCGGCGTGGAGACCACGACGGGGCCGCTCGGACAGGGCCTGGCGACGGCGGTCGGCATGGCGACGGGCGAGCGGATCCTCGCGGCCCGCTTCAATCGCCCCGGGCACGAAATCATCGATCATTACACGTACGTCTTTGCCGGCGACGGATGCCTGATGGAAGGCATTTCCCATGAGGCCTGCTCTCTCGCCGGGACCCTGGGGCTCGGCAAGCTGATCGTTTTTTACGATGACAACGGCATCTCCATCGACGGCGAAGTCAGCGGCTGGTTCACCGACGACACCCCGGCACGGTTCGAGGCCTACCGATGGCACGTGGTGCAAGACGTGGATGGCCACGATCCCGAGGCCCTGATTCAGGCCGTGGAGACCGCCCGGGCGGCGACGGATCGGCCGTCGCTGATCTGCTGCAAGACCGTGATTGGCTGGGGTTCGCCCGGGAAAGAGGGCACCGCGGCCACCCACGGAGCTGCGCTGGGTGAGGACGAGGTCGCGGCAACCCGCAAACATATCGGCTGGCCCCATCCGCCCTTCGAGATTCCCGGCGACATCCGCGCTGCGTGGAATGCGGCGCAGCGGGGCGCGGCCGCGGAGGCTGACTGGCTGGACCGGCTGGAAGCCTATCGGGCGGCCTTTCCGGAACCGGCCGCCGAACTGGAGCGCCGGCTGCAGGGGGCGCTGCCCGGCGACTGGGATTCCGCCGCCGGCGCGGTCGTGGCCCAGGTGGCCGGCGCGGGCAAGAAAATGGCGACCCGGAAAGCCTCCGAAGTGGCGCTGGAAGGCTATGGCCCGCTGCTGCCCGAGCTGGTGGGGGGGTCGGCGGACCTGACCGGGTCCAACAACACGTGGTGGACGGGCTCCAAGGCGGTTTCGGCGGACGATTTCGACGGCAACTATCTGTTTTTCGGCGTGCGCGAGTTTGCCATGACCGCGATGCTCAACGGCTTGGCCCTGCATGGCGGTTTCAAGCCCTACGGCGGGACATTCCTCGTGTTCTCCGACTATGCCCGCAATGCGGTCCGGCTCGCCGCACTCATGAAAATTCCTTCCGTCTTGGTTTACACCCATGATTCCATCGGCCTGGGCGAGGACGGCCCGACCCACCAGCCCGTGGAGCACCTGGCGAGCCTGCGCGCCGTACCGAACCTCGCCGTCTGGCGCCCCTGCGACGATGTCGAAACCGCGGTGGCCTGGCGCCAGGCGCTGGAAAGCACGAGCGCCCCGACCGCGCTCATCCTGTCGCGGCAGGGTCTGGCCCATCAGCCGAGAACGCAAGAGCAGATCCGGGCCATCGGCACGGGTGGTTACGTGCTCCGGGATCCGTCGGCGGGTGATCCCCAGGCCGTGATCATCGCGACCGGGTCCGAGGTGGGTCTTGCGGTAGAGGCCGCCGTCGCCCTGGAAGCGGAGGGTGTGAATGTGCGGGTGGTATCGATACCCTGCGCCGAGGCGTTTGCCGCGGCGCCCGCGCAGTGGCGAGACAGCGTGCTGCCGCCGGGGCTCGACCGGCGGGTCGCGGTAGAAGCGGGAATTTCCGCCTACTGGCAGTCCTGGGTGGGCGCCGGCGGCGTGGTTCTCGGCGTAGACCAGTTCGGTGAATCGGCGCCCGCCGACGCGGTGTTCGAGCACTTCGGCCTGACCGCCGGGCATCTCATTACAGCTGTAAAGAATCTGTTCTAGACTCTTTGCGTAAACCACGGCTTCGGGGTCCCGGAGTCCGTTCCCCGTTTGCTTCGGAGGCGAACATGGCAATCAGGATTGCAATTAACGGCTACGGCCGCATCGGGCGCAATACGCTTCGCGCCATTCATGAATACGGCCGAAAGGACGATTTCGACGTCGTCGCGATCAATGACCTGGGTGACCCGGCGACCAACGCGCACCTTACCCAGTACGACACCGCTCACGGCAAGTTCGACGGCGAAGTCGTCGTGGACGGCGACGACATGGTGGTCAATGGCGACCGCATCCGGGTTCTGGCCGAGCGTGATCCCTCGAAGCTGCCCTGGAAGGAGCACGAGGTCGATGTGGTCCTCGAGTGCACCGGCCTGTTTACCAGCAAGGAGAAGGCGTCCGCGCACCTGTCTGCTGGCGCGAAGAAGGTCATTATTTCCGCACCCGGCGGCAAGGACGTGGACGCGACGATCGTCTACGGAGTCAACCACGACGTGCTGAAGGCCACGGATACCGTGATCTCCAATGCCTCGTGCACGACCAACTGCCTGGCCCCCCTGGTCAAGCCGCTCAACGATTCCATCGGCGTGCTGGACGGTCTCATGACCACGATCCATGCCTACACCAATGACCAGGTTCTCACCGATGTGTATCACAAGGATCTGCGCCGGGCCCGCTCCGCGACGATGTCGATGATCCCGACCAAAACCGGTGCGGCGGCGGCCGTTGGTCTCGTACTGCCGGAACTGGCCGGCAAGCTGGATGGCTTTGCGATCCGCGTACCGACGATCAATGTCTCGATGGTGGACCTGACCTTCCGGGCCGCCCGGGAAACGAGCGTCGACGAGATCAACGATTTGCTCAGGGCGGCATCTGAAGGGCCGCTCAAGGGCATTCTGGCCTACAACGACAAGCCGCTGGTCTCGATCGACTTCAACCACGACCCGCATTCGTCCAGCTACGAGTCTTCGCTGACCCGCGTGATCGACGGGACTCTCGTGAAGGTCTGTTCCTGGTACGACAACGAGTGGGGTTTCTCGAATCGCATGCTCGATACCGCCGAGGCGCTGATCAACGCCAGCTGATCTGACCCGCGCCGGGACCAGGCGACCGCGTCCGGCACAAGCGCCGGGCGCGGTTATCCGGCAGCCTGGACGTTCGAGCCGTAAACCGCGACTGCCGATGGGCTGAAGTGAGGTGGGAGCCGTGAACATTATTCGCATGGCGGATCTGGATCTCAGCGGCCAGCGCGTGCTGATCCGTGAGGATCTCAACGTGCCGGTCAAGGATGGCCGCGTGACCAGCGACGCCCGTATCGCCGCGGCGCTGCCTACCGTGCGCCTTGCGCTGGACAAGGGCGCGGCGGTCATGCTCATGTCCCATCTCGGCCGGCCGACAGAGGGCGAGTTCGACGAGGCCTTCTCGCTGGCGCCCGTGGCGGCCCACCTGGCGTCGCTGCTGGGATCGCCGGTGCGGCTGGAACGGGACTGGCTGTCGGGGGTTGCCGTTGCGCCGGGCGAGGTCGTTCTGTGCGAAAACGTCCGCTTCAACCGGGGCGAGAAAGCCGACGATGAAGGGCTGTCCAAGTCCATGGCCGCATTGTGTGACGTGTTCGTCATGGATGCGTTCGGTACCGCTCACCGGGCCCAGGCGAGCACCCACGGGGTGGCCCGGTTCGCGCCGGTGGCCTGTGGCGGGCCCCTGCTGATTGGGGAACTCGAAGCCCTGTCCCGGGCCACGACGGACCCGAAGCGGCCCATGGTTGCCGTTGTCGGCGGATCCAAGGTGTCCACCAAGCTGACCGTGCTGGACACGCTGGCGAACAAGGTGGATCAACTGATCGTCGGTGGCGGCATCGCCAATAATTTCATCGCCGCGGCCGGCTACGGTGTGGGCGCCTCGCTGTGGGAGCAGGACTTGCTGGATGCGACCCGGGCGATCGTCGGCAAGGCGAATGCCCGGGATGCCAGCATCCCGGTTCCGACAGATGTCGTGGTGGCGAAGGCGTTCTCTGCCGATGCCGAGGCACGCACCTGTCCGGTGGCCGACGTGGCGGCCGACGAGATGATTCTCGATGTCGGCCCGCAGACCGCGGAGACTTATGGAGAACTGCTTCGCTCCGCGGGCACGATCGTCTGGAACGGGCCCGTGGGCGTGTTCGAGTTTCCCGCGTTTGCCAACGGCACCCGGAAGCTTGCCGAGGCCATTGCCGACAGTCCGGGTTTTTCGATCGCCGGCGGCGGTGACACGCTCGCGGCGCTGGACGCGTTCGGGGTGCGTGATCGCATTTCCTACATTTCCACGGGTGGTGGCGCGTTCCTCGAGTTTCTCGAGGGCAAGACCCTGCCCGCCGTCGCGGTACTTGAGGAACGCGCCGCGGCGACCTGAGCGTACATCGATCCGACCCGGAGAAGCCCATGGCCAAACGCACCAAAATTGTTTGCACGCTGGGCCCGTCGACCGACAACCCGGAGGTCATGGAGCGGATCCTGCGGGCCGGCTGTGACGTGGTACGGGTCAACTTCTCGCATGGTTCGGCCGAAGACCATCGGCGCCGCGTGGGCATGATTCGCGAGGCCAGTCGAAAGGTCGGCAAGGACGTCGGCATTCTCGGGGACCTTCAGGGCCCCAAGATTCGCACCGGAAGGTTTCGCGACGGCAAGGTGGAGCTGGTCGAAGGTGCCGAGTTCGCCCTCGATACGTCGGTGGGAGACGACGACGGCGACCTGAACGCCGTCGGCGTGACCTACCAGGATCTGCCCGGGGACGTGCGCGCCGATGACACGCTTCTGCTGAACGATGGACTGATTGTCCTGAAGGTCCGCAGCGTTGAAGGGCCCCGGGTCAACTGCGTCGTGGAGATCGGCGGCACGCTGTCGAACAACAAGGGCATCAATCGCCTGGGCGGCGGGCTGTCCGCGCGTGCGCTGACCGAGAAAGACGAAGCCGACCTGAAAACCGCGGCCGAACTGGGGGTGGATTTTCTTGCCGTCTCCTTTCCCCGGGACGGAGAGGACATGGCGCGTGCGCGCAAGCTCGCCCGGGAGGCCGGCAGCAACGCGCTGCTCGTGGCGAAGGTCGAGCGTGCCGAGGCGGTGCGTCATATCGAGGACGTCGTCGAGGCCTCCGATGTGATCATGGTGGCGCGCGGCGACCTGGGAGTCGAGATCGGCTTTGCCGAGGTCCCGGGCGTTCAGAAGCGCATCATCCGGGTCTGCCGGGACATGAACCGGATCGTGATCACGGCCACGCAGATGATGGAATCCATGATCACCGAGCCCGTACCGACCCGCGCCGAGGTGTCCGACGTGGCCAATGCGGTCATCGACGGCACGGATGCGGTGATGCTGTCCGGAGAGACCGCGGTGGGGAAGTATCCGGTCCGGGTCGTGGAGGCCATGGCCAGCGCCTGCGTCTCCGCCGAAAAAGAGCGCGTTTCCATGCATTCCCGGCATCGCATGGACGATTACTTCCTGCATATAGACGAGGCCATCGCCATGGCCACGATGTATACGGCGAATCATCTCGACGTGAAGGCCATCGTGGCGTTGACCGAGTCCGGCTCCACGGCGCTGTGGATGTCGCGGATCCGGTCCGGCATTCCCATCTATGCCTTTAGCCGCAACGAGATCACCCGCCGTCGGGTGTCCCTCTACCGCGGCGTGTACCCGATACCCTTCGATGTGATGCACGATGGAGGACCGGCCGGGTTCCAGGCCGTGAGCCGGACGCTGCTGGAGAGAGGGCTGGCCGCCGCGGACGATCAGATCATCTTCACCGAGGGCAGTCTGGCCGGCCAGGCCGGCGGCACGAATACCATGCGAATCCTGACGGTTGACCCGGTCCGGTAGGCCGGTCCTGGCTCGAGGCCGGCGCTAGATCGGGATGATCTCCCGGTCCCGGTCCACATCCCGGGACAGCTGGCCGACCGCCGACTGGGCCGAAGTAAAGAATCGTCCCGGCGCGATCTGTTCGGCAATCCGGGTCTTGTTGAGGCGGTCCATGACCGGCCCCTTGACCTCGGCCAGATGCAGAGTGATACCGAGTTCCCTTAACGTTTCCGCCGCCGTCACCGCCGACTTGAGGGCGCTCGTATCAATAAAGCCAACCCCGCTCAGAACGAGCACCAGGTGCCGCACCCCCGGTCGGCGCTGGATTTCGTTCGCGACGATGTCCCACACGTAACCGACGTTCGCGAAGTAGAGGTTCTCGTCGACCCGCACCAGAAGAATCTCCGGCCAGGTTTCGACCGTATGCCGGCTGGAACTCCGGAACTCCCCGGTTTCGGGAATCCGGCCCACCACCGCGATGTTGGGCTGACTGGTCCGCCAGATATAGAGCAGCAGTGACAGGACCACACCGGTGACCAGCCCTGCCTCCACGCCGTAGGTCAGCGTACCGACGAAGGTCACCAGGTTGGTCGTGGCATCCGACTTGCTGTATCGCCAGGTTTCCACGACCGAGCGCAGGTCGATGAGGTCGGCCACCGCGACCACCATGATGGCCGACAGCGCGGCCCGGGGCAGGAACTCGAAGGCGGGGCCCAGAAAGGCCGCCGCAAGGGCGACGATCGCGGCCATGATGATGCCGGCGATCTGGGTGGATGAGCCGGCGTTCACGTTGACCATGCTGCGGCTGAAACTGCCGGCCACGGGCATGGCACCGGAGAAGGCCGCGCCGAAGCTCGACGCCCCGAGCGCTACCAACTCCTGGTTCGGATCGATCTGCTCTCGGGCCAGGCTGCCGAGGTATTTGCCGATGGTGACGCTTTCGACGAATGCGATGATGCTGATCAGCAGGGCCGAGGGCAGCAGGTCGAGCCAGACTCCTGGCGCCGGCATACCGGGAAAGAGATCCGGCAGACCGCCCTGGACCTTGCCGACGAGCGCCACGTCGAGGTCCAGGCGGGCCACCAGGATGGACGAGACAACGACGAGGATCAGCGGGGCGATTCGCGCCAGCAGCGTGGAACCCATATAGCCGATACGGCGGCGCATGCCCTCGGGCAGGGGCCGGGCGGCGATCGCGAGAAACGCAATACAGCCCAGGCCGAGGCCGAGGGTGGTCCAGTTCATCTGTCCGGGCCGGGCCAGCAGGTAGGCGAAGGTTTCATGAGGGTGCAGGCCGGTTGGCAGGGACAGGCCGGCCAGATGCTTGACCTGGTCGGCGATGATCACG
>JARFQW010000132.1 GCA_029287575.1 Gammaproteobacteria bacterium
TACCTGGGCTATACGGCGTACGTGGAGGGCTGGGCGTTGTATTCAGAGCGACTGGCCTTCGAGGCGGGTATGTACGAGGGCCTGCCCCTGCGCGACTTCGGCCGTCTGGCCGAGGAGATGAAGCGTGCCGTTCGCCTGGTCGTGGATACGGGCATGCACGCAAAGCGCTGGACCCGGGAGGAATGCATCGCGTACATGACCGCCAACACGCCGATGGCACCGGCGGACATCGAACGCCAGATCGAGCGCTACTTCGTGATCCCCGGGCAGGCGCTGGCCTACAAGACCGGCATGATCAAGATCCTGGAACTGCGCGCGCGGGCCGCCGACGCGCTGGGCGATGACTTCGATATCCGCGAGTTCCACGACCTTGTGCTGAAGAACGGTGCGATGCCGATGGGCATTCTCGAAACGGTCATCGACGAGCACATCGAGTCCAGAGGAGGCTGAAGGCACGGCCTGGCCGGACGCCAGTGGGGATTGCGCTGTCATGCGTGGCTGCCAGGTGAACACCCATGCCGGCTTCCGGGGCATCGGCGTGGTCCCGCTCGAACGCAAAGCCGGCCGGCGCTACTCTGACTCGGCGTCCTCGTCCGGACTCTCTTCGGGGGTAATGGAGATCACTTCGGCCCGGCGGTCCCCCGCGCGAAGCACTTCGAGACGGTAGCCACGCCAAGACACGGTGTCCCCCTCCCGCGGTATGTGTTCCAGCTTGTCTGTCATCAGCCCGCCCAGCGTCACGGCGTCTTCTTCGTGGGACCAGCTCAAGCCGAGTTCGGCGCAGACCTTGCGCACGTCGATCGTCGCGCGTGCCTGAAATCCGTCCGCGGTTTCCGTCCAGAGGGAGCCGGGCATCCGGTCCGTCTCGTCATAGATTTCGCCGACGATCTCTTCCAGCAGGTCCTCGTGGGTCACGATGCCGAGAAATGTGCCGTACTCGTTCATGACCAGGCTCATGTGGCTCCGCGCACCGTGCAGAGCATGGAGCAGGGACTGTACCGATCTGGAGGGCGGTACGATCAGCGGCTCGCGGACCAGCTTGTCCCAGGGAACGCTGCTCCCGGCTTCCTCCTCGAGCGCCAGCAGCAGCTCCTTGGCCAGCACGATCCCCGTGGCCTGGTCCGGGTCTCCCTCCGGGGAGAAGGGAAAGCGGCTGTATCGGGTCCGGCGCAGAATTCCGATCACTTCGTCCCGAGTCATCTGTCCACTGAGGAAGGTGACCTCCGGCCGCGGGACCATGACGTCCCTGGCACGCAGCTGCTTGAGCCGCGCGGCGCCGATGATCATGTTTGCCGTCCGGTGGCCGACGCTGCCCTCGCTCTGTCCGAGGGCGGCGAGAAGCCGGATTTCTTCAATGGACGTGACTTTCTGGTCATGGTTCCCGCGCAAGGACCGGGAAATCCAGCTGCTCACGGCAACGAAGGGGCCGAGCAGAACGGTGATGATCTTTATGCCGTAAGCCACCGGTACGGCCAGGCGGTCGGAGAAACTCACACCCAGGGTCTTGGGCACGATCTCGGTAAACAGCAGGACGGCGATCGTGAAGACGATCGTGAAGATCCACAGGGTCTCGGGGGCAAAAACGTTCTCGTACGTTGCCCCCGCAACCGAGGCGCCGACCGTGTGGGCCACCGTGTTGACAATCAGGATAGCCGCGATGGGCGCATCCATGTTGCTCTTGAATTCCCGTAACAGACTCCCTGCGCGCCGGCCGTCTTCGACAAGCTGCTCAACCCGTGCGTGACGGACGGTCAAAAGAACCGATTCGAATATCGAGCAGAGAAAGGAAAACACAAGCGCGCTGGCAACAGCGGTGACAAATACGACCATGATCGGTCCCTTGTGGCGGTTGGGAAACCATGCAGCGCTCTAGATTAGGCGACGGCCACGCACCGCACCAGTCCGGACCGTCGGCGGAGAGTACCGGCGATCCGAGGTCACTGGAAGGCCCGGCCCGGGGCGATTTCCGCCCATTGTCCCGTTACGAAGGAGGACGATGGCGGGTTGATCATCCGCGGATCGGCACGGCCCGGGAGCATCGCGGCGAGCGTTACAGATCCGGGGCGCGCTCGAAGCGGGGAAGGGAATCGCCGATATTTGTCCAGGGCTGTTTCGCGCTCGTGTAGATGTGCATTTCGGGCCGGACCCAGCCGGCCTCATCGAGGCTGCCCGCCTTCAGAAACACGTAGCCCGGATCCGCTGCACACTCCAGGTACAGGCCCGATCCGCAGCGGGCACAGTTCCACCGGGTGACCGGCTTTCCGGAGTCGCCCTGCACGACGTAGGATTCGAGGGGGCCGTCGATAGCCAGCCCCTCGTCGGCGATCATCAGCTCGACGGAAAAAGGACTACCCGTCGTCTTTTGACAATCCTTGCAGTGACAGTAAAAGGTGAGCTCAGGCTCGCGGGTGCAGGTGTATCGCACGGCCCCGCAGTGACATCCGCCTTCGTATTCTCTCGACATCCCGGAATCTCCTTGCGAGCCACCGCCGTCCCCCCGCCGTGGAGGATTGCCACCACGGCCGCGTTTCCTGCCCGGCAGGCCCTGAATCGGGCAGTTTGCGAGTTGTTCCAGACCATACGGTGTTGCGGACTGTCTCACAACGACCGGATGGCGCCGGGGTCCGCACCGTGCTCCTGTTTCACGGATATACGCAGTGGCCCTGCGCCGGATGCCGTCATGCCGGACAGGGCGAGCACGCCCGGACAGCTTTGCGGGTCTTTAGTGTCCGGCTGCCGGCGTCGAAGACCAGACCGGAAACAGATCCTGTTCGGGCCACTGGTCGATGTCCTTGACCGCCCCGAGCAGGCTGCTCCGGAGGTCGCTGAAAAAGCGGCCGTCCCGGGAGGTGTCCGTTACGAGCGCAACGATAAACCCGGTGGGCAGTCTGGCGAGTAGGCTGGATGTTCCCTGCATGCCGCCCGTGTAGCTCCACTCCACCGTGACACCGGCCGCATTGGTGCCGAGAAACTAGGCAACCCCGAGAGGTACCGCGCCGCGCGGCGTGCCACACGGGTCATTGTCCGGACACTTTTTTCCGAGTGGATATCCGGATAACGAGGATCCCCATCGGTGGCGGCGGCCAGCCGCGCCATGTCGACGACGGAGATGACCCAGGCAGAGCTCGCGCCGAACCGGACGAGGTTCAGTCCCCCGTAGGCCGGCTTGTCCGCCACACCCGTGCCGTCAAGGACCGATGTCCGGAGGGGATCAGGGTATGTGTCGAAGCCGAAATAAGCGGCCGGAGATCCGGGGCGCAAGCGACGCAGCCGTATCAGGCATCGTCCGGCGGACCCTGTTCCCAGGGCGGCGTCGTGAAAGCCCGGGCCTCCTCAGGGCTTCCCGATTCCATGAACGTGTGCATGGAGTCATTGGTGAAGTAGCGCCAGAACCCGGGTTCATAGGCGGATTCATGGATGACGAAGTCGCCGGCTGCCTGGCGTTCTTCCAGGAACTGTCTGTACGCGTCCAGCGGCTCGGGTCCCAGCTGCTGAAAAATGATCCGGCCCCCATACTGCTCATAGAGCGCCTTGTTCAGCTTCCACTGCTCGATGATGGACTTTGCCATCTGCTGGCGCATGGCGCTGATTTGCGCCGTTTCCTCGGCGGAAAGCGCTGAAGGCCCGTCGAGGCTGGCCTGCAACTCGGATAGCCGGGCCCGTTCAGCGATGCGGGCGGAACGCTCGGTCTCGTCAAGGCTCTCCCGCGCCAGTTCCTGATCGAGGTCGGCGATCCGCTGTGCCCTGGCCGCCTGGTCCTCGGCCTTCATGCGATCGAAATTGTCCTCGAAGGCCTCGATCTCCGCCGGCGTTGCCTCGATGTCATGCTCGGCCTGGTAGTGTGCAAACAGTCGCTGGAGGATGGCCTCTTGCATCTGGCTCGCATCGTCGGCCTCGATATCCTCTCCCAGTACCGTTGCCGCCGGGTCCGCCTCGGGCATGGGCTCGAATTCGATAATGGCACCATCGGCCATCGTGGCCAGGAACAGGTGTCCTTCCTTCAGGACATAGCTTCGAACCCACTGAAACTGGGCCACGTATCGTTCGTCCAGTGAACCCGGTGGACACAGGGCCTTGGTGGTGGCCATCGGACCGAAGCGCAGCTGGCCGGGCGACGCGGATTCCCAGGAGCCGGCTCCGCGGTTGCAGTCCGAGCGCACGCGCGCGCTGCCGTCGGCGTCGAGCGACAGGGTATACGCCGAGGCATCGTCCGGCGCATATCGGCTGTCGTCCATCGACTGAATCTCCACCAACCGCCAGGAGGTGCCCGCCAGTTCGGGCAGGGCAGGGGTTTCGCCCGCCGGATCCGCCGCTGGCGGAGACACCGGGCGTTCTTCGGCGGTGCGCATCTCCCCGGATGCCGGAGCTGGCGGCTCGCTCGGGGAGCAGGCGGACAGGACACCGAAGAGCACGGCGACCGCGACGGTCCGAACGCCGGCCAGGGGCAGCCAGTCCGCCAGGTTCGCTTCATGTCGGCAATGCTTGCGGTCCCTGACCATCTTCATCCCGACCGGGCCCCGCCCACAGTCAGCGGGCCGCCCTGCACGGGCTGCCCGCCATGTCCATGCCGAATCCTGTTCAGCTGAAGAATTTCTTGATGCGGTCGCCGAGATCGGCCCAGCCGCGCTCCATGTCGTTGCTCAGGGCGTGCCAGGTTTCCTTGGCGCTGTTCCATTTCTCCTCGAACTCTTCGTCGGTTGCATCCGATAGCTCGCGCATCTTCGATCGGGCCTTGTTCAGCAGCTCTTCTGACTTGGCGACGGCATCCGACATGTCCTTGCCGGCATCGTCACCCGCATCTTTCATCTTTTCCTTGAGCTTGGCGACCGTCACTTCGCCTTGGGCAATTTTTGCCTCGATTTCCTTCTGGACAGTTTCCCGGTTGGCCATGGTGGCACCTCTCTTGTGATTGACCCATTGGAACCGTGCCGTGCCCGCGCCGTCGGAGAGGCGGGCACAGGACACAGTGATTTCGGCCCGTGATCTCCTGCCGGGCTATGCAGGCTTCCGACCGTAAGGATAGCTCCTAGCGGCAGGCCGGGTGGGTGCGGATGTCGTTCATGGCCACGACGCTGTTGTTGGCGTAGGTGCCCTGCACGCACTGGCCCGTGGAGCGGTTGTACCAGATCCGGTAGCGGGTGTTGGCTTCCTTGAAGTCGTCCACGTCCCTGAATCCCAGGTCGCGCATCTTGTCGTTGGCCGGTTCCCGCCGCGACCCGGCGAGGCTGGTGAATTCGTAGTCATGGACCTTGCGGTAGCCGCGGTCGTGGTGACCCGAGTGATGCCGGTAGGAGCTGTTGTGGTCCCGCTGCTCGACGCCAGAACGATAACCGTCGCTGTAGGACTCGGAGTTGTTGTAGTTCCCGTAGCTGTGATTGTAGAGGCCGTCCTTGTGGCCGCGCTCGAACTCCCGCTCCTTGTAGCTGTCGTTGCTGTGGCGGTTGTCGTCGTGGTGGTGAGACTTGTGGGATGCCGCAACCGCACCGATCAGGGCTACTGCACCGACGGCCAGCGCGGCGGCGGCTGCGTCATTGCCGTCGTCATCCTTGTGGTGATCGTTGCCGTGCTGATTGCAGTCGATTGACGGCGCGGAGGTGATGGAGTCATAGCGCCCATTCACCGTGGCGACGCTCAGGCATTCTTTCCTGGACGGGTTCCACCACTGGCCGTAGGCGCGGTCGCCGTACTTTTTCGTGTCGATGTGAACATAGCCTCGTGCCGGGAGGGCAGATTCGCCGCTGCTGGCCCGGGCACCCACCAGATCGCGCACGTCCCCCGGCGTCGAAGCGCCCGCGGCCATTGATACACTCGCGACGACCACTGCGGCCGCGCACCTGAAGGGCAACATCGTTGTCAGTCTCATGATCGGGTGCGTCCTCTGGAAATGCGTTCCGGGTCTTTTCGATGGCGCGCCGAATGTCTAGACGCTTCGGCGAGCCCTGTCAAATATGTCCTCTCCGGACACCCTGCCGGCATAGGCGATTTTCACTCGGGCTGTGAGCAAACCCCGGCCGGGTAACGATACCGTCTGGGCGACAGGAGGCGGGTCCTTGCCAATTCTGTTCTTCTGTATACTCAATAACCACGTTCCGTCCGGACACCCACGCGCAACGCTGACGTTGACGATCGGGTCTCATCTAGTCAGCAAGTGAGGGAGAAATCCAAAATGAAGTCATTTTTGCTGGTTCTGCTGGGTTTTGTGCTTGGCGGTATTGTCACCTTCATCCTGGCGTCGGGCGTGATGACCGGCATTGGTGCCGGCGTGGGAATTGCCACCGGGCTGCAGGCCGGTGCGTGTCTTACCGCGGAGGCGGCGAAGGAGCAGGGCTACATCGACTCCGAGCAGGTAGCGGATCTGCTGCGGGCCGCGGGCCGGCAGATGGCGTCCGCGGATGCGCCCCCGGACTCCGGCCCGCCCATTGGCGACGCTGAGTGTGCCGAGGTCGTGGCAAAGCTGAAGGCCGCATCGGCCCAGTAGCGGCGGACCGCAGCTGCGGGACGAGGCTGGCCGGACGCGTTCTCGCCGATGTGTTGCGGGGCGTACGTCAGCCGCGGGGACGCAACTCCAGCAGCCGGCCTTTGTCTCCATCCTCCAGTAGCCAGATGGCCCCGTCGGGTCCCTGCCGCACGGCGCGGATCCGCCGGCCCATGTCGAAGCGCTCAGCCTCCACGGCCGTATCGCCGTCGATCTCTATTCTTATCAAGGACTTCGAGGAAAGGCCGGCGGCGAATCCGTCACCATGCCAGTCGGAGAACAGGGAGCCGGTGTAGAACATGAAGTCGCCGGGCGAGATGACCGGGGTCCACCAGAGTTGCGGGGCCTCGAACTCCGGACGGGTGTCGTGGTCCGGGATATCGCGGCCGTCGTAATGGTCGCCGTTGGACACGATCGGGTACCCGTAGTTCTTCCCTGGCAGAACCCGGTTCAGTTCGTCGCCACCGGCCGGGCCCATTTCGGTATTCCAGAGCCGGCCTTCGGTATCGAAATCGAACCCCAGGGGATTGCGGTGGCCCAGTGACCAGATTTCCGCGGTAACTCCGCCGCGATCGGAGAAGGGATTGTCATCCGGCACCGAGCCGTCGTCGCGCAGGCGGATGATCTTTCCCAGATTGCTGTCCATATCCTGAGCCGGATCGAATTTCTGGCGGTCGCCCGAGGTGATATACAGATAGCCATCGGTTGAGAACCTCAGGCGGTGGCCATAGTGGCCCTTTCCCGTGACTTTCGGAGTCTGTCGCCAGATGACCTGCGGGTCGGCGATGGCGCCGCCGCTGTCCGCCAGATTCAGTCGTCCGCGGGCCACCGCCGCGCCGCGTGTGTTCCCGTCACCGGCCTCCGCATAGCTGACGAAAATCAGCCTGTTGCTCGAAAACTCGGGGTGCAGGGCGATATCGCCCAATCCCCCCTGGCCGCCATAGTCGACATCTGGCACGCCGCTGATCGGCGCCGAAGAACCGTCGGCCGGATCGACGAGCAGAATCCGGCCGGGTTTCTCGGTCACCAGCAGTCTGCCGTCCGGCAGGAAGGCCATGGCCCACGGCTCTTCGAAGCTGCCGCGAGACTCGGTGGTGAAGGGCCGGTCCGCATCCGAGGACGCGCATGCGGAAGTCGCCAGCGCGGCCAGCGCCAGAACAGCCATTCGTAGCGTTTTTCCCATTACAACCCCCTTCATGCAGCGGGACCGCCACTGTGTGGCAACGCAGTCTACAGGAGCCTTCGTCGGGCATCCCGAAACGGTTGATCAAATGCGAACAGGCGCCGGCCGGCGGTTCAGGAGCGGCCATCGAACTCTACGCAAGCAGCAACAGTTTTCGGCTGAGTTAGACTGTCCGGACTGCCCGCCGGATACAGAACGGATTCATGAGGTTTATTCCCAGGCTCAGCGCTTTCGGCAAGGTCGTGGCCGGACTCGCGCTCGGTATCGTCACAGGCCTGTTTTTCGGCGAGCGCGTAGGCTTCCTCTCCGTCGGCGGCGACATCTACATCAAGCTGCTCCAGATGACGGTTCTGCCTTACATCCTGGTCTCGCTGATCGGTGGCCTGGGTCGGCTGGACGCGACCATGGCGCGGCGTATCGGGAGCATCAGCGGACTGCTGATTCTGTTTATCTGGGGCACGACGCTCGTCGTCATGACCTTTATCCCGCTGGCCTACCCGGAGTGGACGTCCGCCACGTTTTTTTCCACCAGCCTGGTGGGCGAGGCGGCGCTGTTCGATCCCATGACCCTGTACCTGCCGGCGAATCCATTCTATTCGCTGGCCAACACCATTGTGCCGGCGGTTGTGGTTTTCGCCGTGTGCGTGGGTCTGGCCCTGATTGCGGTTCCCGAGAAGGCCGGCCTGTTGCGGGGCCTGGACAATCTCGGGCAGGCGCTGATGAAAATCGCGTCCTTTGTGGCCCGACTCGCTCCGCTCGGTATTTTCGCCATCTCCGCGGCCGCGGCCGGGACCTTGCGGCTGGAGGAACTCGGCCGCCTGCAGGTTTATCTCTGGACCTATCTGGGGGCGTGGTCGTTGCTCACCCTGTTCACGCTGCCCGCGCTGGTGGCCTGGGCAACACCGCTGAGTTATCGAGAGGTTCTGCGCCTGGCGCGCCTGCCCATGCTGACCGCATTCGCCGTCGGCACCGTGCTTGTCGTGATTCCCATGATCGTCGAACGCTGCATGGCGCTGCTCGAAAATAAGGACATCGAAGGCGACGAGGTGGAGTCCACGGTCGAGGTGCTGGCGCCAACGGCCTACAGCTTTCCCAGCGCGGGCACTTTGCTGGGGCTGGCTTTCATTCTGTTCGCGGCCTGGTTTTCGGGTTCGTCCCTGACCCCCGCCCAATACCCGACCTTCAGCGTCGTGGGCGCGTTGTCGGCGTTTGGCACCATGGCGGTCGCCTTGCCCTTCATGCTGGATTTCTTCCGCCTGCCCACGGATCTTTTCCAGCTGTATCTGCTGGGCAGCGTCATCACCGCCCGCTTCGCCACGGCGCTCGCGGCCATGCATGGCGTCACAATCTGCCTGCTCGGCTCCGTGGCCATCGCCGGCGGGTTGAAGTGGCCGCGCATGTTCCAGGTAGCCGGCCTGAGCGCGGCGCTGGCCTGTGGCCTGATGCTGGCCCTGGGCTTTGTCCAGACACACCTGATTCCCTACGAATACACCGGCTACCAGTCATTCGTAACGATGGAGCTTCGCGGTCCCGCCGTTGACGTAAAACACCACGATACGCTTCCGGCCCTTTCGGAGGCGGATCGCGAGCGTCCGCGTATGGACGTGATCCGGGAGCGTGGCGTGCTTAGGGTCGGCTACCTGAGCGACCGGTTGCCCTACGCATTCCGCAACGAGGCGGGGGCGGTCGTGGGCTTCGACATGGAGTTGATGCATGCCCTGGCCCGCCAGATCGACGTGTCGCTGTCGGTGGTGCGGCTGGACTGGAAGGACGTGGGTCCGGCTCTGGCCAGCGGGCGGATCGATCTGCTGGTGGGCGGCATCGTCGTGACCGCGAAGCGAGCCGAACGGTTCGCGTTCAGCCGCAGCTACGTGGATCAGACTCTCGGGTTCGTCATTCGGGACCACGACCGCGATCGTTTTGCCGACACGGAACGCATGCGGCGGGCCACGGACCTGACCATCGCCGTCCCGCTGGTGACCTATGAGCAGGGGGCCCGGCATGAATGGCTGCCCAACGCCGAGTTCGTGCATATCGATTCACCCCGGCCGTTCCTGCGCGGCGAGATGCCGAACGTCGATGCGCTGGCCTTCAGCGCCGAGACCGGCGCTGCCTGGACACTCGTGTACCCGAAGTTTTCCGTTATCGTGCCCCGTGGCAGCAACATGAAGCTGCCGGTCGCCTTCGGCCTGCCGCCGGATGACTGGTCCATGAAGTCCTTTCTCGATACGTGGCTGGAACTCGCAACGAAGTCGGGTTTGGTGGACTCGGTGTTCCGGCGCTGGATCCTCGGTGAGGACGAGCGCCGTCACCAGAGGCGCTGGTCGATCCTGGAAGACGTGATCGGGTTGGAGCCGAGAGACAACGTGCAGGCGGAGGACAGCGGCAACGCCGGGGCGCCCGCCGAGTCCAAGGGCCCGCCCAAGAATTCAAATGACTCAGAGGAGAGCAAGGAATGAGTGCACTGGCCCGCGGATGGCTCCTGTACCGGCCGGACCCCGGCCTCGTGAAGCAGGAGTCCTACGAGATCGATCGCTTTCTCGAGGTGGCTCCACAGCACGGTTATGAACTGACCGTGGTTGACCCGGACGAGGTCAATCTGCTGGTCGACGCCGAAGGGGCCGACGCCGTGGCCGTGGCCGGAGAGCAGGTACCGCTTCCGGATTTCGTGATTCCCCGGCTGGGCTCGATGACGGGCTATTTCGCCCTGGCCGTGATTCGCCATCTCGAGCACCTGGGTGTTTTCTGCCTGAACGGGGCCGATGCCGTTGCGCTGGCCCAGGACAAGCTGCACCAGCTCCAGGTGCTCGCGGATCACGGCTTTCCCGTGCCCAAGACACTGCTGGTGAAATTCCCCGTGGATACGGAGATGGTGGAGAAGGAACTCGGTTTTCCGGTGGTCGTCAAGACGCTGGTGGGCACCCAGGGCAGCGGGGTGTACCTCAGTGAAGACAAGAAGGGTCTGGACGACCTGCTGCAGTTCGTGCAGGCCAACAATCCCGACGCCCGCCTGGTTCTGCAGCAGTTCCTGTCCGAGAGCCGTGGTCGCGATGTGCGCATCCTGGCGGTGGGGACGCGGATCGTCAGCGCCATGGAGCGGATTGCGGCAAGCGGTTTCAAGTCCAACTATTCGCAGGGAGGCACCGCCAAACCCTTCGAATGGGGGCCGAAGAACGAATTCTCGGTGGCGGAAGTGATGCGCGTCCTGGGCATGGACATGGCCGGGCTGGATTTCCTGTATGACAACGAGGTCGGCTTCCGGATTCTCGAGGTCAACTCTTCGCCCGGTTTCGAAGGCCTGGAGTCCACCTGCGACGTGGACGTGCCCACCGCGGTGTTCCGATACCTCGACGTCAAGTTCCATATTTCCGACAAGGTCAAGGCGCGCCATCTTGCGGACGCCGGATAGCCGGCTCATCGCCAGGCGGCATGGCGCGAGCCGTGACTTTGCCCCGCGGCCCCGTGCTAACATGCGCGCCGCGGGCGCCCCAGTCGGCGTCAACGACCCCTCAATGGTGGCTCGCGTTGGTCCTCTCGCGACGGTCAGCCGTGAATTCCGTCAGGCCCGGAAGGGAGCAGCGGTAGCGGTGCGACCGGGTGCCGGGATGTGGCTGGCGCGGGCCGCCACCCTTTCAGGTTCGCGCCGGGACGTCTGGTAAACTTGCGCCCTGTTCCGTCCACTGGATTTCCGGGGATTCCATGACCTATCAGGCGCTGGCTCGAAAGTGGCGGCCGCGGCAATTCGCAGACCTCGTAGGGCAGGAACACGTCCTCCGCGCCCTTATTCATGCCCTGGACAGCGACCGGCTGCATCATGCGTACCTGTTCACCGGAACCCGCGGGGTCGGGAAAACCACGATCGCGCGAATTTTCGCCAAGGCGCTGAACTGCGAGCAGGGCGTGTCGTCAACTCCCTGCGGCGAGTGCGCATCGTGCCGGGATATCGACGACGGCCGTTTCGTGGACCTCATCGAGGTGGACGCGGCGTCGCGCACGAAGGTGGACGACACCCGGGAGCTTCTGGAGAACGTTCAGTACACGCCCACCCGCGGGCGGTACAAGGTTTACCTCATCGATGAGGTACACATGCTTTCCGGCCACTCCTTCAATGCCTTGCTCAAGACGCTCGAAGAGCCGCCGCCGCACGTGAAGTTTCTGTTCGCCACCACGGATCCCCAGCGGCTCCCGGTGACGGTTCTTTCCCGCTGCCTGCAGTTCAATCTGAAACGCCTGCCGGAGTCCCTCATACAGGAACGGCTCGTCGAGGTGACGGGTGCCGAAGAGATTGCCAGTGACGACGGTGCGCTGCAGCTGCTGGCGAGGGCAGCGGACGGCAGTTTGCGGGACGCGCTGAGCCTGCTGGACCAGGCGGCGGCCTTTGGTGACGGCCGGCTCGAGGCCGGTGAGATCGGCGCGATGCTCGGCACCATCGAACAGACCCATATTCATGGACTGCTTCGGGCGGTCGCGGCCGGCGACGCCGCCGCCATACTGGCCGAGATCGCCGCCATGGATGAACGCGCTCCGGACTATACGGCTGCCCTGGACCAGATGGCCGCGCTGCTGCAGCGCGTGGCGATCGCGCAGTGGGTGCCCGAGGCGGCGGACGACGATGAAGCCACGACCCTTGCCGCCTTGTTGACACCGGAAGACGTTCAGCTCGATTACGAGATTGTGCTGCACGGCAAACGGGATCTGGAGCTTGCGCCTTCGCCCCGGCTCGGTTTCGAGATGATCATGCTGAGGCTGCTGGCATTTGCCCCCGCGGACGCCCCCCGGGGAACCGATCCTGGCTCGGCGGCCGGCCGCGTGAGAGCCAAGCGGCCGGCCGCCGCGAAGACCGCGCCCGCGGGTGCCAAGGCCACGCAACCGCCGGCGGCGCGGCCGCGGACCCCGGACACGCCGGCTACCGGCAACCCGGTGCCCTCGGGCAATGCCCGTGGCGAGAATGCCGTGCCGGATGCTCCGGCCGATCCGGATGACTGGCCGGCACTCATGAACGCGCTGCCGCTGAAAGGGATGTCACGTCAGCTCGCCGCCAACTGTTTGCTCGTCGAACGAAGCGCCGGCTCGGTTCAGCTGGAGCTCGATCCGGCCTGCGAGCATCTGCTCACCGATGCCCTGAAGGGGCGCCTGGCGGAAGCCCTGGAACGGCACTTCGGGGAGAAGATCCGGCTCCGCATCGAGCTGGGCGGCGGCCCGGGACAGACACCGGCGCAGCGGGAGCGGGCAAGGACAGTGCATCGGCAGCAGCAGGCCGAGGAGTCCATACAGACCGATCCGAATATCCGCGCCATGCAGGAGGCGTTCGGCGCCACGGTCGATCCGAACTCCGTCCGCCCCATAGAGCCCGACGCAACAGACAACGACACCGCAAGGAGATCCCACTGATGAAAGGCGCAATCGGACAACTCATGCGTCAGGCGCAGAAAATGCAGGCTGATATGGAGAAGGCGCAGGCCGAACTCGGCAACCATGAGGTTACCGGCGAAGCCGGCGCGGGCATGGTCCGGGTCACCATGAACGGGCGCCACGAAGTTCGCCAGGTGACCATCGATGACAGTCTCGTAGGAGACGACAAGGAGATGCTGGAGGACCTGGTGGCTGCGGCCTGCAACGACGCCGTGCGCCGGGTGGAGGCCCTGGTCAAGGAAAGGTTCTCCGACATGGCAACCGGGATGAGCCTCCCTCCGGGGTTCAAAATGCCATTGTAGTCAATGCAATACACCCCACTCTTAAGTCAGCTTATCGACGGGCTGAAAGCGCTCCCGGGGGTTGGCCCCAGGTCAGCGCAGCGCATGGCGTTTCATCTCCTGGAGCGCGATCGGGACGCCGGTCTTCGGCTGGCCGCCTCCCTGTCGGCGGCCATGGAGGGCATCGGGGAATGTTCCCGGTGCCGCATGTTCACCGATTCGGAAATCTGCGTTGTGTGTGCCGACCCGTCTCGTGACGTGGCCGCCGTGTGCATCGTGGAGACGCCGGCTGACGTCATGGCCGTCGAGCAGTCCACGCCTTACCGGGGCCGGTACTTCGTGCTCATGGGGCACTTGTCGCCGCTCGACGGAATCGGTCCGGCGGAACTCGGACTGGAGCGGCTGGAAACCATCCTTGGCCGGGAGGAGGTAACCGAAGCAATCCTCGCCACCAACCCGACCGTGGAGGGAGAGGCGACCGCGCGCTTTATTGCCGATGTGTGCCAGGAGAAGGGCGTGCGGGCGACGCGTATCGCTCACGGCGTGCCAGTCGGCGGTGAGCTGGAATTCGTCGACAGCGGCACCCTGGCGCACGCGTTCGCCGGGCGGCAGACCATCGGCTGAGCTCCGGGCCGTCCGGCGCTTGCCGGTGCCTCACTAGGCCCAGTCGGGGCGTCCCAGCTGATCAACCAGGCGCACCAGGCGCCGATAACTTTCGTAGCGTCTCGGGTCGATAGTTCCCGCGGCTGCCGCGGCCTTTACCTCGCAGCCCGGCTCCTGGAGGTGCATGCAGTTTCCGAAACGACAGGTGGACGCGGGACCGCGAAATTCCCGGAATCCGTTCTGAACCTCGTCCCGAGGGCAGAGACCGGGCGCGTAGTCACGAACGCCCGGAGAATCGATCAGGGCGCCGTGCCGGGGCAGGGGATGGAGAACGGAGGCAGTGGTCGTGTGGCGGCCTTCATCGCGGGCTTCGGACAACCCCGCCGTGTCCATGTCTGCATCCGGACAAAGCGTGTTGATCAGCGATGACTTGCCGACCCCGGACTGTCCGACCAGGATCGCGGTTTCCCCGGCCAGCGCGGCTGCAAGGGATTCGATGCCGCTCTTGTCGTGGGCGCTGACGCTCAGTACCGGATAGCCCACCGGCCGATAGGCCCCGAGGCGGTCGGCCAGATCGGCCGCGCCCTCCAGGTCGCTCTTGTTCATGACCACCAGCCCGCGTACCGCCATCTGCTCGGCCGCTGCCAGGTATCGATCGATGATGAACAGATCGGCCGCCGGGCGGGGACTGCACACGACGGCGATGGCGGTAAGGTTTGCGGCGAGAGTTTCCGTTCGGCCCCGGCTGTCGGGACGGGTCAGGGCATTGTCGCGCGCGAGACGTTCGATCACTTCCGCGTCGCCACCCGCGCCCTTTCTCCAACGGACCCGGTCCCCGCATACGACCCTGAGACGGCGCCGGGCGAGCATGGCCGGGTGCCTTGCGCCGGCCTGGTCCTCGACTACAACCCGGCGCCCGAAAGACGCCACAATGCGGCCGTCGGCCGGGCATGCGGCGTCAGCTGCGTGGCCGGAAGTCACGGGTTTTCTGCACGGCTGGCCAAGGGCGCCCTCTGTTAAACTCAAGGCCGTCGATTTCCACACCCGGGGAGAACACCAGGGGCATGGCCAAGGACTCGGAACATCTCATCTGGATCGATCTGGAAATGACGGGCTTGCGCCCGGACCACGATCGGGTGATCGAGATTGCCACCCTGATTACGGACAAGCAACTCAGTGTCATCGCCGAAGGCCCGGAACTGGTCATTCACCAGGACGACGAGATTCTCGACGGGATGGACGACTGGAACACCCGCCAACATGGCGGCTCCGGCCTGACCGAGCGGGTCCGCGCCAGCCGCGTCAGTGAACAGGAGGCCGAGCAGGCCACGCTGGCGTTTCTCGGTCAGCACCTGGAGCCCGCGACGTCTCCGATGTGCGGCAACAGCATCTGCCAGGACCGGCGGTTCCTGGCCCGCTGGATGCCCGAGCTGGAAGAGTTTTTTCACTACCGGAATCTGGACGTCAGCACGATCAAGGAACTGGCCCGAAGGTGGGCCCCGGAAGCCGCGGCGGGTTTCAGCAAAACGTCCAGTCATCGCGCGATGGACGACATCCGGGACTCCGTGGCCGAGCTGGCCTGGTACCGAGAGCGGCTGTTTCGGCTGCCATGAGCGCCGCACCCGTCTTGTCCTTTCTTCCCGAATTCGCCGACGTGGCGGAGGCAGCCCGGCGGATCGAAGGTCACGTGCATCGCACGCCCGTGCTGACCAGCCGCTCGCTGAACGCGGATTTCGGCGCGGAGCTGTTCTTCAAGTGTGAGAACCTCCAGCGGGTCGGTGCGTTCAAGGCCCGCGGCGCGGCCAATGCCGTGCTGGCCCTGGATCCCGACGTGGCCGCCCGAGGTGTGGCGACACACTCTTCCGGCAACCACGGTGCGGCGCTGGCGCTGGCCGCGGCGACACGCGGCGTCCCGGCTTGGGTTGTCGTTCCCCAGAATGCGCCGGCGGTGAAACGTGCCGCCGTGGTCCGCTACGGGGCAACGGTCGTGGATTGCGCGCCGACGCTGGCCGCGCGGGAATCGACTCTGGAGACGGTCGTGGCGAAGACCGGCGCGACCCTGGTGCATCCCTATGACGATGCGCTGGTCATCGCGGGGCAGGGCACGGCGGCCCTGGAACTGCTGGAAGACGTACCGGGCCTGGATCTCGTGATCGCGCCGGTCGGTGGCGGCGGACTGATTTCAGGAACTGCGCTGGCGGCGCGGGCCTGTCGGCCCGAGGCCCGTGTCTACGCCGCCGAACCCGCCGCAGCCGATGATGCACAGCGCAGCCTCGCGAGCGGCCAGCGAGTCCGCCTCGATGCGCCGAAGACCATTGCCGACGGATTGAGGGCCTCGATCGGCGAACGCAATTTTGCCCTCATGCAGCAGCTGCTCGACGGCGTGATCCTGGCCGAGGAAGCGGCAATACTGCCCGCGATGCAGACGCTCTGGGAGCGCCTGAAGCTCGTGCTCGAACCGTCTGCCGCTGTTCCGCTGGCGGCGCTGAACGGCGGTGGCCTCGACATACGCGACAAGCGTGTCGGGATCATTCTGACCGGTGGCAACGTGGACCTGGAAGCCCTGGGGTTTCGCCGTTGAGTCTCTCTGGCCCCGGCGCCGGGCTGCTTCGGACCGCAGCCGCCTTGCGGTGTCCCCCGTATCAGCTCAAGGCGTGCGCTCGGTAACTTCGACGGGCTCTTCGAGAATCGTAACGGACTGACCCGGCCGGAGGCGCTCGCCGCCGCGCACGACCACCCGGTCGCCCTCGCTCAGGCCGCCGGTTACGCCGATCATCGTGCCGTCGCCCAGGCCAGGTTCCACGGCCACCCGTTCGGCGACTCCGTCGCTGCCGATTCTGAAAACAGTGGCCCCGTCGCGGCGCAACACGAGGGCGTCCCGCGGAACGGCCAGGACCTCCAACGCTTCGGCCGTCGGCACGGCCAGGCGAACGCTTTCCCCGACTCGCCAGGGGACCGGGGAAACGTCGATGCGCAGTTCGAACATGTGCGAGCGGCCGTCGCCGAACGGCACGATCGTGCGCACGGTTCCCATGCCGGAGTGCCACTGACTCTGCATGGGCAGTTCGCTTCCCGCCCGGACGAACGCGATCGAGCCCAGCGGCGCGCGCGCCACGACCTCAAGGCTGTCCGGCTGAACAAGGCGGGCGATATCGTCGCCGATTCCCGTGTGCTCGCCCGGCGTGCGGAGGCGCTCGGTCACAACGCCGGGAAAGGGCGCGACAATGGCGCTTTTTTCCAGCTGCAGCTGGATCTGGTTCAGCCGGGCCTGCGCCACGCTGATGTCGTTGATGGCCACGGAAAGGTCGGACTCGACCTCGTCGAGGCGGTTCTTCGCCGTAATGTTCTCCGCAGCCAGCTTGCGCAGCCTTTCCGCTTCCCGCCGCAAAAAGCCCATACGGCTTTGCTCCCTGGCTACAAGGCTCTGGTTCTCCTGGAGCTGCAGTTCCAGATCACGATCGTCGATTCGGGCGACCGGCTGTCCCGCCTCTATGTGGGTTCCGACTTCGGCCACGTAAACCAGGCGGCCGGCTACCTCGGAAGCCAGCCGTGCATCATTGCGACTGACTACCGTGCCCGGCACCTGGATCACGGGCGCGAGTTCCAGCATCCGCGCCTCGGCCACTCGGACCGGCGGCGGCGGCGGCCCTTGCTGAGCGCTGGCCAACGACGTGAACAACATCGTGGCGGCCAAGGGGACGGACCAGAGCAGGGAGGGGAGAACGAATGCATGTCGTGAGGTCATGAGTCTCATCAGGGTTCTCGCTGGGCCAGCTGGCCGGCGGAGGGTCCGGCGGTGGCCATGACGGCCTCGACCTCGCTGCCTGATTCGCCGATGCGCAGCAGGCTGGGCAAGAGAATCAGGGTAAACAGGGTGCTGACGCTCAGGCCGCCGACGATGACCGCGGCAAGCCCACGATACAGTTCCGTGCCGGCGCCGGGCATCAACAGCAACGGCAGGACGCCGAACAGGCTCGTCAGGGTGCTCATGAGAATGGGCCGAAGACGGAAGCGTACAGCCTGCTCCACGGCGGCGCGGCGCGGCAGCCCGCCACGCTCGGCCTGGCGGGTCTGGTGCACGAGAAGAATTGCATTGTTGACGACCAGCCCGGTCAGGGTGATGAAGCCGATCATGGTCAGCAGATCCATCGGCTGAAAAACGACATGA
The DNA here is from genome assembly GCA_029287575.1 of Gammaproteobacteria bacterium. Lineage (GTDB taxonomy): Bacteria > Pseudomonadota > Gammaproteobacteria > Steroidobacterales > XN24 > JARFQW01. The sequence goes on from JARFQW010000132.1 coordinate 18,123, forward strand.
TCGACGATGCGGAGCAGCCCGACTCCGCCGACAATGGCCAGGGGCAGGGCGAGGATCACCAGCAGGCCGTCCCTGAACGATCGGAACAGCGCGCTGATGAGCAGATAGAGAATGGCGATGGCGAGGGCCAGGCTGTTGGCCATGTTGCGGATCGCCGTATCCTTGTCGTCAGCCGTGCCCTGGTAGGTAATATCGCCGTCTTCGGGCAGTTCGGCCCGTATGGCCGGGTCCACTTCTTCCTTGATCAGACGAATGGCCGAGCCCAGCGCCATGTCCGGGGGAGGCGTGACCACCAGGGTAATCGTGCGCCTTCGGTCCACCCGGCGTATCTGGTCGGGCCCGGAAGTCCGTTCGACGCGTACCAGCTGTCCGAGCGGCTGGACGATCCCGTCCGGGGTGGCCAGCGGGATGGCGGACAGCTCCTCGGGAGTGCTCCAGTCGTGGGCCCTGAGAATGATGTCCAGTCGCGTCTCACCGTCGAAATAGTCGCCCACGTAAAGACCGTCGCCTAGGGACCGGACCACGCTGGCCATGGTCTGGCGGTCCCAGCCGGACTCGGCGAGGCGGCGTTCGTCCGGGACCAGGCGCAGCTCCGGCTCGGCAAGTTCGACCCCCGGAACCGGTCGGACGGTCGCCCCGGGCATGACCTGGGGCACCTTCATGAGGCCCGTCACGGCGGCCCCCAGCATGGCTTCGATGTCCCGGCTCTGAATGTTCACGTCGATGGAGCGGCCGCCGCCGAGGCGACCGAAAATCGACGCGCGCTGGGCAAAGGCCAGGGTGTCGGGAAAACCTCGAAGCACCTGGCCGTTCAGTACACCGAGCAGGGCGTCGACATCGTTGCGGTCTTCGGCGCGGGCGCCGAAGAAGCCGAAGCGGCCGAAGACCGCGAGAAAGTAGTTGGCCAACGCCGGTTCCCGGCTGCCTTCCAGGTACGGCGTCAGGCGCCCGTTGACTACTTCGGAAAACTCGGTTTTGGCGCTTTCGACGCTGACCCCCGGCGGCGGGAGCACGAATCCGAAAACGAAGTTCTGCTTGCCCTCGGGCAGATAGTCGGTTTCCGGCAGCAGGGCCCAGGTCAGGCCGGCTGCGCCCAGTACCAGCGCGACGATCCAGGCGGTGCGCCTCGCCCGCGTGTCGGTCGCCGCCATAATGTTCTTCGTGCCCTGGTCCCACCAGCCGGTGTGGGGGTCGTCCAGGCGCACCGTCTTGATCCACGTGCCGGCGGCCGTCGGAATGACCGTGATGGCCACCAGCAGCGAGGCGATTACCGCAATGGCAATGGCCAGCGCCAGATCGGCAAACAGCTGGCCGGCGATGTCCTGGAGAAAGACAATGGGCAGGAAGATCGCCACCGTCGTCGCGGTGGAGGCGATGAGTGCGCCCCGGACTTCGCTGGTGCCCTGAAGCGCGGCGACGCTCGCCGACTTGCCCTGCTCCCGGAGCCTGACGATGTTTTCCAGAACCACGATGGCGGCATCCAGGACCATGCCCACGGCAAAGGCGAGTCCGGCCAGGGAAATGATGTTGAGCGTGCGCCCCGCGGCGTTCAGGGCGATGAAGGTGGCAAGGAGCGAAATCGGAATGGCGAGCGCCACCATCATGGTGGCCCGGAACTTGCGCAGGAACCACCAGAGTATGCCCACGGCCAGCAGCATGCCCAACAGCAGATTGTTCCTGACCATGTCGATGGACTGCGTGATGTACACGGACTCGTCGTAGCTCTGGGTGATCGTGAGCCCGGCCCGGGCAATGGGGCCTTCGGCGAGTTCGGCGACCGTGGCCTTGAGTTCTTCCATCACGTCCAGGACGTTGACGTTCTGCTCGGGTTCGACGTTCATGGCTATGGCCGGCCCGCCGTTGTTGTTCAGCGTGCCCGTCGGATCCCGGTAGGAGATTTGGACGGTGGCGACGTCCTGCAGATGAACCGGCTGGCCGTCTCTCCACGCCAAGACCATGTCCCGGTATTCGTCCACCTCGAACTGGCCGGCGAAGCGGATGGTGTAGCGCCGCCGACCGACGTCACTGAACCCGCCCGATACGTCGGTATTGTTGCCGGTAAGCCGCGCGAGACTCGGAATATCGATACCCAGGGCGGCCATGCGGTACGGGTCGAAGGTGATCCTCAGCTCCCGGTTGCGTCCGCCGTAGATCTCACTGTTGGCAACCCCCGGCACCCGCTCGAGCCGTGCCTGGACCACTTCCTCCACGAAGTCCTGATAGGTCGTGATGTCGGCGTCGCTGCCCGGTTCCGGGCGAATCGCAAACCATGCGATCGCGGTGCCGAAGCGCCCGCGGCCGGCGTAGATCACCGGCTCGTCCACGTCCGGCGGATAGCTGGGAACTCGATTGAGGCGGTTGACGACCTCGACCAGGGAGCGTTCGAGGCTCGTGCTGACGTCGAAGTTCAGCGTGATCGTGCCGCCGCCCCGATTGGCCGAGGACTCCAGTTTCTCCAGACCGGGCAGCCCCCGCAGCGCATCCTCCTGCGGCTCGATGATTTCCGCCTCGACTTCCTCGGGAGCCGCCGCCCGCCAGCTCGTGTTGATTTCTATGAGCGGCCGCTCGACATTCGGAATCATCTGCACCGGCATCCGCATCAGGCCGATCCAGCCAAACAGTGCCACAAGCAGCACGGCAGCCACGACGGCGACGGGGTTTTCCAGGGCGGGTTTGGTGAGATTCACGATGATGCCGCGGTAGGCAGGGGCGAAGGGTTGATTGTATCCTTCGGCTCCGGGCCATGCAGTGGCAATATTGTCCCGGAAACGGGATCGGGGCGACAGATCGAACCGTCGCGCCGGCAGCGTGTCAAAGGGTCAATCGGACCGGAGTTTGCGACCAGGCGGTGGACCGGGGCGTCCGTGGGGTAATCAATGCATTGGGGTTCCAGCAGCGTGTATCGCGTACTCTCGGTCGCCGTCGTGGCGTGGGCGGGTCTCCTGTCCGGCGCCTGCACGGACCCGCCACCGCCAATGACCCACAATCCATCCCTGGACACGGACATCTACGTGGCACGCGGGGAGTGGACCGATGAGGGGCCCCGCTTCTTCGACCTGGTGAACGTGACCAAACGGTCCGGCTACGACAATCAGCCGAATTTTCTTCCGGATGGCAGCGGGTTTATCTATACCGTCATTAACGACGACGGACTGTCCGATATCTGGATGTACCGGCTGGGCGCCGCAGTCCCCGAACGCCTGACGATGACGCTGACCACCGAGTTCATGCCCAAGGTGATGCCGGCGGACGGGGGCTTTTCTTCAATTCGCTACGAAGAGGGGTTTTCCCGCCTGTGGGCGTTCAGCGAAGACGGCCGGCCCCAGCGGGTCATACTCCGGGACCATCTGCCTTTCGGCTATTACGCCTGGGTCAACGCCTCCCAGGTGGCAATGGTGGCCAGCTACAGCCTCGGCGAGGACGAGTACGGCGAACTCCAGATCGTGGACGTGGCCACCGAGACGGTGCGCACCATAGCGAGCGACGTGGGCCGCTGCGTTGCGCCGCTGGGAGAGGATGCGCTGGTCTACGTGGACAAAAGCGCCGAACCGTGGATGGTCCGGGGCATCGATATTTTCTCCGGCGAGGAGCGGTTTTCCTTCCCCGGTCGCAAGGGGATGGAGGATTTCGCCGTGGTCCACGATGGCTCGGTACTGATGGGCGAGGGTGGCCGGCTGTTCCGAAGAGGGCCTGGTATGGCTGACTGGGAGCTGGTGGCGGACTTCACGGACGAACTCAAGGGGCCGATCAGCCGAGTCGCGGCCAGCCGGGACGGCAGCTATATCGCGATCGTGGCCGAAGCGGGCTAGCAGAGGTGTCAGCCAACGGTGCCTCGAATCTGACGGCTTATGAAGGCGGGTGTCATTGTGGCGCGGTCCGTTTCGAGGTTGACGCATCCGTGCCGGTGGAAGTCCACCAGTGCAACTGTTCTATCTGCGAACTCACGGGGTTTCTGCATCTGATTGTGCCGGCGGCCCGGTTCCGGCTGATAGAGGGCGCAGAACAGCTGACGGAGTACCGCTTCAATACGGGGACTGCGAGACATCTGTTCTGCAGCCGCTGCGGCATCAAGTCGTTTTATGTTCCGCGCTCCAACCCGGATGGGTACAGCGTCAATCTTCGGTGTCTCAATGGCATCGATCCCGCGGAGGTCACTGTAGCGCCGTTCGATGGCCGGCACTGGGAAGATCATGCGGCGGAGCTGGCGGACCTGAGCCGGGGCTGAAGCTTCCGGACGTCCTCCGGTAGCGGCGGATTCGATGTTCCGGTAGACGGACCGGGGGCCGCATCGGTTATTATCTTGCGCCCTCCAGCCGTAATCCGGAACTCGGAATCCTCTGTAAGCATGACGCCACGTTTATCTCTGCTTCCCGCCATTCTCCTGGTTGCTGTCCTGGCGCTGCCCACGGCCGGGTTCGCTCAGGCCCGTTACGTGACCGACCAGGGGGATTTCTATCTTCGGAGCGGGCCGAGCAATGGCCACCGCATCACCAAGCAGGTGGACGCGGGAACCTCGGTCACGGTGCTGGAGACGGATGAAGCCGCGGGCTACACCCGGGTACGGCTCGCCGACAACACGGTGGGCTGGATCCTCAGCCGGTATCTGACCGGTCAGCCGTCCGCCCGGGACCAGCTGAGCCAGGCGAAGGCGCAGGTGGAGCGGATGGAAGCGCAGGTCCGGGAGATGGAGGTAGCCCTGGCCGGTACCCGCGAGGAAAACACCTCGCTGTCCGGATCCAGAAATTCGCTGGAGGCGGAGGTCACCAGGCTGTCCGGCGAGCTGGAGCGGATTCGCGCGGTGAGTTCGGGGGCCTTGCGGCTGGAAGCGACGAATCGCCAGCTCCAGGAACAGCTTGCCCAGGCGAACCAGCGTGCGGACACCCTAGAGTCCAAGAACAGGATGCTGTCGGACAGCAGCCGCCGCGACTGGTTCCTGGCTGGCGCCGGCACCATTGTTCTCGGCCTGATACTCGGTCTCATACTGCCCAGGCTCCGCTTCCGGCGGAAGTCGAAGTGGGGCGATCTCTGAGCCGGTCTTGTCCGGGGCCTCGTCAGCCCTGGATGGTTTCTCCGGCCAGAAACATCCAGGTCTCGACCACGGTGTCGGGATTCAGCGACATGCTTTCGATGCCCTCGTCGAGAAGCCAGCGCGCAAGATCCGGGTGATCGGACGGCCCCTGGCCGCAGATTCCCACGTATTTCCCGTGCCGACGGCAAGCCTCGATGGCCATGTGAAGCATCTTCTTGACCGCCGCGTCGCGCTCGTCGAACAATTCGGCGATCAGGCCCGAGTCACGGTCGAGCCCCAGCGTGAGCTGCGTCATGTCGTTGGAGCCGATGGACATACCGTCGAAGTGCTCGAGAAACTCGTCCGCCAGGAGAGCGTTTGACGGGATTTCGCACATCATGATGATCTTCAGGTCATTCTCGCCGCGCTTGAGGCCGTTTGCTTCCAGCAGTTCAATGACGGTCCTGCCTTCCGCAACCGTGCGGACGAACGGCACCATCAGCCAGACGTTCGTCAGGCCCATGTCCTCCCGCACCCGTTTCATGGCCCGGCATTCGAGTTCGAAGCAGGGCCGGAAACTCTTCGCCACGTAGCGCGAGGCGCCGCGGAACCCCAGCATCGGGTTTTCCTCATGGGGCTCGTACCGGTCGCCGCCGATCAGGTTTGCATACTCGTTGGACTTGAAGTCCGAGAGCCGAACGATCACCGGCTCCGGCGCAAACGCCGCGGCGATGGTGGCGACCCCCTCGGCAAGGCGTTCCACGAAGAACTCGATGGGGTCATCGAAGGCACCCATCTGCTCCCGAATCGTCGCCTGCAGCGTGTCGTCGAGCTTGTCCAGTTCCATCAGCGCCTGAGGATGCACGCCGATCATCCGATTGATGATGAACTCCAGGCGGGCCAGGCCCACGCCCCGGTTGGGAATGCCGGCAAAATCGAAGGCCCGATCCGGGTTTCCCACGTTCATCATGATCTTCACGGGGACTTCCGGCAGGCGGTCCAGCTCGATGACGGTCTCCTCGAAGTCGAGGACGCCGTCGTAGACATGACCGGTGTCGCCTTCGGCGCAGCTGACGGTGACCGGCGCTCCGTCGTTGATGGCAACCGTGGCGTCGCCGGTGCCCACCAGCGCCGGTATGCCCAGTTCCCGGGCAATAATCGCCGCGTGACAGGTACGTCCGCCCCGATTCGTGACGATGGCCGAGGCGCGCTTCATCACCGGCTCCCAGTCCGGGTCGGTCATGTCCGCCACCAGGACATCGCCGGCCTGGACCCGGTTCATGTCCTTCACGTGGCTCACGACTCGCGCCGTGCCCGCACCGATCCGGTGGCCGATCGCCCGCCCGCTGATCAGCGACCGGGACCGTGTCTTGAGCTTGAACCGTTCCAGCGAGCCCGCCCGGCGGCTCTGGACGGTCTCCGGACGGGCCTGCAGGATGTAGAGCTTTCCGTCCTCTCCGTCTTTGCCCCACTCGATGTCCATCGGCGCCCCGTAGTGTTCCTCGATGGTCAGGGCCATACGCGAAAGCGCCTGGACGTCTTCGTCGGAAATCGAGTAGCGGCGGCGGTCGGAGCGGTCCACATCCACGATCCGGGTCGCCTCGGTGCCGTCCCCGTAAATCATCTTCAGCGCCTTGCCGCCGAGGGTTCTGCGCAGAATGGGCTGATGGCCTGAAGCCAGCGCCGGCTTGTAGACGTAGAATTCATCCGGGTTGACAGCCCCCTGGACAACTGTTTCCCCGAGTCCCCAGGCCGAGGTGATGAAGACCACGTCGCGGAAACCCGAGTCCGTGTCGAGGGTGAACATGACGCCGCTGGAGCCGATATCGCTGCGAACCATGTGCTGCACGCCGGCCGAAAGGGCTACGTGGGCGTGCTCGAAACCGTGGTGCTCCCGATAGGCAATCGCCCGATCGGTGAACAGTGAGGCATAGACCTCGTGCAGCCGGGCGACCACATCGTCGAGGCCGCGAACGTTGAGGAAGGTTTCCTGCTGACCGGCAAACGAGGCCTCGGGCAGATCCTCCGCTGTAGCCGACGACCGCACGGCCACCGCAATATCCCTGCCGCCGGCCATGGCGGTCCAGGCCTCGCCGATTTCCGACACCAGCCGCTCCGGCAGGGGAGCATCCAGGACCCAGCCGCGAATTTTCGAGCCCGCCGCCACGAGGGCGCTCACGTCGTCCACATCGAGGCCGTCGAGGACTTCGTTGATCCGGTCCGCCAGCCCGTCCTGCGCGAGGAAGTCCCGGTAGGCCTGTGCCGTTGTGGCAAACCCGCCGGGGACGGAAACCCCGAGATCGGCCAGTTCGCTGATCATTTCGCCCAGAGAGGCATTCTTGCCGCCGACCAACTCGATGTCGGTCTTGCGGATTTCCTGAAACGTCATGACGTAAGGCTGCACGGGCGCCCCCTTGTTTTGACCACGCCGGCAAAGTGACAATGCCCCGTAATGCCGTGAGCGCGTCTGCGCAGGCGCGCGACCATGGGATCAGGGTCAATGAATCACAGGACGATTTTTTTCGTTTCGGACCAGACCGGGATAACCGCGGAAACCCTCGGTCACAGCCTGCTTACCCAGTTCGACGGGCTCCGGTTTCGGAGCGTGACTCTGCCATTTATCGACGGCATAGACAAGGCAAAGGAGGTCGTGCGGCGGGTCAACCTGACCGCGGAAGTGGAGGGCGTAAGGCCAATTGTGTTTGCCACTTTCGTGCACGACGAGATCCGTGCGGTGATCCGCGGCAGCCGTGGCCTGCTCCTGGATTTCTTCGATGCCTTCATCGACCCGCTGGAACGGGAGCTGGACGTCCGGTCCAGCCATATGGTCGGCCGCGCTCACGGGCAGAAGAACCAGGACTGGTACAGCCGAAGAATCGACGCCATGAACTTCGCGCTGGAGAACGACGACGGCCAGACCGTGCGAAACTACGAGAAGGCCGACGTGATTCTGGTCGGTGTGTCCCGCTCGGGGAAAACACCCACCTGCCTCTACATGGCGCTCCACTACGGCATTTTCCCGGCCAACTATCCCCTGGCTGACGAGGAGTTCGAGAGCGGTCATCTGCCCGGGGCATTGCTGCAGCACCGCCACAAGCTCTACGGTCTGACGATCGCCCCGTCCCGACTGGTGCAGATTCGCAACGAGCGACGGCCGGAGAGCCGCTACGCGTCGGCCGATCAGGTCGGTTTCGAGCTTCGCTCGGCGCAGGGCCTGTTCCGGAAATTCGGCGTTCCCTGGATGGATACCACGGAATGCTCGATCGAGGAGATCGCCAGTACGGTCCTTGCGAGGATGGGCCTGCTGGACCGAAATGCCGCGGATCCGGAGCGCGTGGAAAGCTCAGAACCGGGCAGCGGCGCCTAGATTACCCCTGTGGGCTCCTTCAAGCCCGTCAGCCGGGTGATGTCCCCCAGTTCATGGGCCTGCCCACCCAGGTCGCCCACAGCGGCGCCATCCGCCGGGAGAGACGGGTCATCGCCCCTGACCGGGCGATCCAGATAGACCCGCAGCGTGGCGCCGCTGGTGCCGGTCCCGGACAGTCGGTAGACGATCCGGTCGCCGTTGTCGAAGAACACCCGGATGCCCTGGTTCGCGGATACGCTGCCGTCCACGGGGTCCTCGTAGGAAAAGCTCTCGGCCCGGTCGATGACGCCGCCCGAGCCCTGGCTGCCCGGCAGAGAGTCAAGGCGACCGGTCAGCTGCTCCATGACTGCGGCGGCGCGCGCTGCCTCGGGAACAAAGTAATCGTGTCGCCGGAATGCGTTGCGCCCGAAGTCCGTCCAGTGGGCCCGGACCAGTTCCTCGACCGACCGGCCGGACACCGCGATCAGGTTCAGCCAGAAGAGTACCGCCCACAGGCCGTCTTTTTCGCGAGCATGGCTGGAGCTCGTGCCGTAGCTCTCTTCGCCACACAGGTCGATACGGCCGTCCTCGAGCAGGTTGCAGAAAAAGCGCCAGCCGGTGGGGGTTTCGAAGCAGGGGATCCCCAGCCGGGCGGCAACGGCGTCGACCGCCCGGCTGGTCGGCATGGAGCGCGCCACCCCCGCGAGGCCGTCGGCGTAGCCGGGCACCCGGTGGGCCTGGGCGGCCAGCACCGCAAGGCTGTCCCCGGGGCTGACGGCGAAGCTGCGGCCGAGAATCATGTTCCGGTCGCCGTCCCCGTCCGATGCGGCGGCAAATTCCGGTGCATCCGGTGCGGCCATCAGCGCGACCAGGTGCTTGGCATCCACCGGATTGGGGTCCGGATGGCCGCCGCCGAAATCGGGCAGGGGCACACCGTTGAGTACCGAATCCTCCGGTGCGCCGAGGCGGTTCACGAAGATATCCCGGGCGTACGGCCCCGTCACTGCGTGAAGAGCATCGAAGCGAAAGCGGAAGCCGCCGGTCAGAAGGTCGCGGAGCCGGTCGAAATCGAACAGCCGTTCCATCAGGGCCGCGTAATCGCCGACCGGATCCACAACCTCGACGATCATTTCCCCGGCGGCCTGTTCACCGATCCGGTCGAGATCGGGAGGCGAAACGTCGGCTATCAGGTAGCGGCCCAGGGCCGAACTGGCCTGGTAGACGGCTTCCGTGAGGGATTCCGGGGCCTGGCCACCGCTTGCGACGTTGAATTTGACCCCGAAGTCGCCGTCCGGTCCCCCGGGGTTATGGCTCGCCGTGAGCAGAAAACCGCCGTCTGCCCGGCGGCTGCGGATCAGGTGAGAGGCGGCCGGTGTCGACAGGATTCCGCCTTGACCGATGATCAGGCGGCGCACGCCGTTGCCGGCCGCCAGACCAACCAGCGTTGCGAGGGCCTCGCGATTGAAATAGCGGCCGTCGCCACCGGCGACCAGCGTGCCTCCGCGCAGATCCGGCACGGTGTCGAACACCGCCTGGAGGAAATTCTCCAGGTAGCCGGGCTGGGTGAAGACCCGGGTCTTCTTGCGCAGGCCGGCGGTTCCCGGGCGCTGGTCATCGAAGGGCCGCGTGGCGATGCTGGTAACGTTCATGATCGATTGATTCCCGCGAGCGAAACGACGAGGCCGTGGCCTCCCTGGGAACAACCTAGCAAAGATCCCGGGGCATTGATGTTTCGGAGGCCGTGGGGGGTCCGGGAAACCGTCGATTGGCCCCTTTGGGAGCCCCGGTGGCTGGGTTATAGTCAGCGCCATGATTGCGGACAGCACCCTCAGGCTCCCCAGTCCCTCGCGGCCCGTTTCCTTCGGCGGGCTGATGGCCCTGTACGAAAGCAATCATGTGCGCCTGGGCTGGCTCATTCCGGACCTCAGGCAGATCGCTACGCCGCAGCAGTCCGCGGTGAGCAATGACCCCACGCTGCATCTGGATGTCCTGGAACGCACCCGGTGGACCACGACGCTCCGTCTGACCTACTTTTTCGACACCGAGCGGGGCCTCCAGGCGGACCCGGACCTCACGGTGCGGATCTATCACGACGCCGATCTGGCCGAGGCCATGGCCTGTACCCGCCAGCACCGGCATCGGATTTTGCGTGCGTGGGACACGCGTCCGGGCATCGAGCTGGAGCGCCGTTGGGCGAGAAATTCCATGCTTAACAAGTGGTTGGAATATTGCGCGGAAAACGGGCATCGCTTTGAAGCAGCCGTTTCCGCGAACTGTTAACTCGTTCAACATCCGTTTGCCCGGTCCAGAGCTATAGTCGCGTCCACGGGGAGCAGGATCGCTCCCGAGCATGCGGACGAGCATTGGCCAGGGACGAACACAGTACGACGGTCAGTTACGGGCCGGAAAAAGGCGAGGGCCCTCATGACGAGCGCCTGATGAACCTGTTCCGCAACCGGGTCGAGCTGAAAAGGGCTTTCCTAGAGCAGCAGTCCGAGCGGGACCATCTGCGCGAACAGCTGAGGAATCAGGAGGCCTCGACACGCCGCGCCGAGGAACGTCTCGAGGCCATGGAGCAGCTGCTCTCCAAGCCGGAGGCGGGCCACAGTGCGCTGGTCTATTTCCAGCTCAGGTCGGTATGGAAGGCCAGCCATGAGCAGCTGCATTCCTTCGCCGGGCAGCTGTTCAAGCAGCAGGAGGACCGGGCGCGCCGCAAACAGATCATGCGCTTCAATCAGGAACGCGACCGGCGTCTGTCCGACCTGTCCGATGTCATCCGGGAAGCCAGGGCCCAGGTGGACCGCCGCAAGGCGGATCTCGATGCGGCCCGCCTGCGCCTCGACGCCGCGACAGGGTTCCTGCGCCTGTTCCATCGTCGGCGTCTGCGTGCGGAGATGGCGCAGCTGGAGAGTGACTGGGAGTCGGCCCGCGACGCGCTGGAGCAGTTGTTCGACAAGCGGATCAAGATCGAAAGCGAGCCCTGGCCCGAGTTTCCGGGCCTGAACGTCGAAGCGAAACGGGCAGTGAACATCGCCATCATTGCCCTGGCTCAGCATCTCTACGTGCATTTTTCGGAGAACGACATAGCGAGAATGGCGAGGGATGCGGCGACCCGGCCGATCCAGGACATCAAGTACGGCTCCGAGCAGGACTGCAAGTATCTGATGACCAAGATCCAAGAGTTGCTGGCGCAGATGCGGGATGGCTCCGACTGGGCCCGCGAGATCAAGTCGCGGGCACAGGCGCTGCGCCGTCAGGTCAGCTTCCGCAGCGAGCGTGAGACGGTTCCCATGGCAGGATCGCTGACCTCATTGCCGGTCGCTGTCGGGGCCGGGAACTTCCGTCAGACAGTCAGCGAAATCGCCATGGACGTCAACGTGCTGTCCGAAGAATACTGGGACCTCTACCAGGCCTTCGTCGCCTAGCGACCCACAATCCCTCGCCGATCAGAGCCCGGATGCGGCAGCAGGCGTGTCCCGGCGTGCCGTAGCCATGACCTTCCGGCCCCAGCGCTGCAGATCGTCCAGAAGCACGTAGATGAACGGGACGAGCAGCAGCGACGTTACGGTCGAGAATGCCAGCCCGCCGATAATGGCTCGCGCCATCGGGAAGTAGGCCGGCCAGCCGATGCTGTCACCTCCGACTTTGGTGGTGCTGACCGCCAGCGGAATCAGGCCCACTATGGTTGTCGCAACCGTCATGAGGATCGGCCGCAACCGGTCCCGACCCCCCTGGACCACGGCCTCGTTTCTCGGCATGCCGCCGCGGCGCAGATTGTTGATGTGGTCGACGAGAACGATGCCATTGTTGACTACCACGCCGATGAGGATCATCAGGCCGATCATCGCCATGAAGGAAAACGTGGTGCCGGTAAGGAAGAAAAACCAGAAGACACCGATGAACGAGAAAGCTATGGAGGTGATGATGCACAAGGGATACGTCGTCGACTCAAACAGGGCTGCCATGACGAGGAAAATGAGGGCCACCCCCAGCAGGATGTTTTGCACCATGATCTGCTGGGTCTCGTCGGCCTGTTCGAAGCCGCGCCCGAACTTCCACCCGTATCCGGGCGGGAAGCTGTAGGCGTTCAGCAGTCGCTCGACTTCCGGCTGCACCTCCTCCTTTGACGTGTCGTTGAGGTTGGCGATGACGACCGCCGCGGTTTTGCGATCCAGCCGCTGGATTTCCTGGAGTCCGCTGACGATCTCGAGACGAGCCACCGACCCAAGCGGGACGCGTTCGCCATCGGCCGTGTAGAGGGGCAGGTCTGAAAGCTGTTCGAGGCTCTGTCGATCCGATGCGCGGAATGCCAGGCGCACGTCCACTTCCCCGTCTTCGCCGCGAAAGTCCCGCAGCTTCTCGCCCCTGAGCGCTACCGAAACCGCGCGAGCCACGGTTTCCGGATCCAGGCCGAGCAGGGCGGCCCGTTTGCGGTCCACCTGCACCTGGATTTCCATGTCGGAGGTGCCGCCCTCGGGCCGCACGTCGGCCAGGCCTTCCACGGATTCCAGCAGCCGGACCACCTCCCTGGAGAGCTGTTTCAGGACCTCGGTGGATTCGCCGGTGACCTGGATGCTGAACCCCTCGGAGCCGCCCTGCTGGTCGAACTTGAAGCTGGGGTTGCCGATCACGATTTCCGGCAGGTTCTCCATCACCCGTTCGATGATTTCCGACGTCTTGACCGTAGCCTCTTCCTCCGGCACGAGCAGCAGTGTGGACTGGGCCCGCTCCTCGGCGTAATAGCTGTAGACGTTGCGGATGTCGAAGGCTTCCCGGTTGGCGTACAGGTAATCCTCGATTAGGTCCACTGCGGCTTCGGTGCGGTCCACCGGGTGCTTGCCCTCGATGTGATATTCGAGCAGGAGCTTGCGTCCTGCCTCCTGGGGAAACATGTCGAAGGTCATCAGCTTGATCGGGAGGATCGCGCTGGCGACAACCAGCAGCATGGCCCCGGCGGTCAGCCACCGGTTACGCGGCCGTGCAAGGGTCCAGGTAATGGTCCGCACATAGCGCTCGGTAAAGCGCCCGAGGACCGATGCCGCGGGGCGGGGCGCTGGCGCACGGATGCGCGCGGCAAGCATCGGAATGAGGGTCTGGGCGATCAGCAGCGACGCGGTAAGCGCAACACAAATGGCTATCGCCACATGTGTAAGGAAGACGGTGATATCCACCTTGGCGCCGAAAACGACCGGTACAAAGACGATGATGGACGTCAAAGTGCCCGCGATCACCGCCAGCCACACTTCGCGCACCCCCGCCAGCGTCGCCTTGTGCGGTTGATCCGGCATCATCGTCCGGTAGCGGAAGATGCTTTCGGTGACCACCACTCCGTTGTCCACAAGCATGCCGACCGCAAGAATCAGACCCATCATGGACATCACGTTCAGACTGATGCCAAGGAAATACATGGCGCCCAGGGTGATCAGGACCGAGAAGGGTACCGCCAGCACGACGATCCCCGTGGTCGTGAGATTGCGCAGAAACAGGAACAGCACGATGAAGGCCAGGGACGCTCCCAGAGCACCCGCCTTGAGGAGTTCGGACAGCGAGGAGGTCACCCCGTCAGCGGCGCTTTCGAGTTCGAACAACTGGATCCCCGCCATTTGCGGATGGTCCGTGG
>JARFQW010000137.1 GCA_029287575.1 Gammaproteobacteria bacterium
CTGCAGAATGTGCCGGTCGCCGAAATCGGCCAGCAAGTGCAGGACACCCTCGGCGCCATCGAGCGGCTGGCAGCCTCCGCGGAGCTGGCCGGCGCCATCGCGGCTGCCCGGTCGCTGATGGAGTCGCCGGAGATTCCGGCCGCTATCGCCAACGTCAGCCGGGCGGCTGACCGCGCGGATTCCGCCATGCACGCCGTGACTGAGCTTGCCGGTAGCGCCGGCAATTCGCTGCCGCCGGTGCTGGAAGAAGCCAACGCCGCGCTCGCCGGCCTGCGCGAAGTTCTGGTGGAGGCGCAGACCACGTTGTCCGCAACCCGCGCCACCCTCGGCAGAGATTCGGACTTCCGGGTGAGGATCAACCTGTTGATGGATGAAATGACCCGGACGTCTCAGTCCCTGCGCGCACTGACCGAGATGATTCAGCAGCAGCCGGAATCCCTCCTCAGGGGACGACGGGAGGACCAATGAACATCAAGCTTGCCTGCGGGGCCGCGGCCCTCATTATTGCCTGCGGCTGCAGCTCGACCCCCCCGACGCGCCTGTACGTGCTGGAGACAACACCGGTGAGCCCGCTGTACAGCCTGCCTGCGGACCTGCGGCTTACCCTGGGGCCGGTCATGATGCCGGAGTATCTGGAACGACAGCAGATCGTTGTGCGTGACGGCGGGCGGCTGCGGATGTCGGGGTATGACCGTTGGGGGGAACCGCTGGGCCGGGGCGTCACCTCAATCCTGACCGAACAACTCAGTGCGGCCACCGGCAGCGAAATACTGCCGTTCATGTGGCCGGGCGGAACCGCCGAGGACTGGCGGATTCCGCTCGAGATCATTCGCTTCGAGGCGCAGGCTCCCGGCCGGGTGCTTCTGGAAGCCCGCTGGGTGCTGATGTCCCCCGACGGTGAGGAAACCGGGTCCAGGCACCGGGCCAGCTTCGAATCGCCGGTGGACACCGATGACCACGAGCAGATCGTCCGGGTGTCCAGTCAGCTGCTGTCGGAGCTGGCGGTGGACATCGCCCGCGGTCTGCCGGAGACCTTCCCGGCCCAGTGATCCGAAGCGAAGCGGCCCCGGGCACGCCTCGCCCGGAAGCCGTCTTCCATGAAGATTGCCCGGGCTACTTGCCTTCGGCGAGCTTCGTTCCCGTCGCGGGGACCACGGAGGCCGTCTCTTGTTCCACCTCGTCCCAGATCTGCTCCCAGTTCTCCGGCAGCTTGTGGGCAATGCCCTGGTGGCAGTCGATGCAGCTCTGGCCGGTATCCAGCGCCCGCGTGTGGCGCCGCTGGGCGAGCCGGGGCTGATCGGCGATGGTCATGTGATCGAACTGGTGGCAGTGGAGGCAGTATTCCGATTCGTTTTCCCGGTACTCGGTCCAGACCTTCCGCGCCCACTCGGCCCGATGAGCCTCATACTTTTCGTCGGTGTTCGCCACGCCACGAATCTCGGCGATGATGTCCAGGGACACGACCATCTTCATCATCACGTAGTGCAGCCACTTTTCTTCCGGGTCGGGCAGGTGGCAGTCGGCGCATTCCGCGCGCACACCGGTATTGTTGTAGGAGTGACTGGAGGCTTCGAACTCCGCGACAGAAATGCCCTGGTGAGTATGGCAAGACAGGCAGAATTCGCTGGTGCTGGTGGCATGCAGCACCTTGTTCATCACGAGCAGCCCGACGGCGCCGACACCCAGCATCAGGAATCCGCCAAGGGGAATTCCCAGCAGCCACTTCGATTTGGGCCATTTCCAAAGCCCGCGCTTCTCAGACGGATCGCTCATCCCTCGTCCCCTTGGTCTGTATTGGGAAATACTGAATGGAGTATTGGACGACTGCGCCTCAGAATCAATCGCGGCAACTACGCAGGTTGTTTATCCGCAGACCCGTAGAGCCGCAGAAACTGGTCCACTCGGGCCTCGACATGTCTTCTGCGGCACGCTGCCGAGACATCCGGGCACAGGTTCATCAGCCGCCGCATGTGAAATTCTCCGCGCAGGAGATTGAGGTAGGTAACCGCCGCGTCGCCGGGCGAGTCCAGGTCCAGTTCGCCGATCCCCGCATACTCCTGGAGGCAGGCAGCAAGGGCATCGATCGTCCGCTGCGGGCCGGCGGCGTGAAACAGCCGGGCGATTTCCGGATGGCTGACGCTTTCGCCGATCACGACCCGGAACATCGCGGACACCTCGTCGTCGAACAGAAGCTCTACAAACCGTTCGCCGATGGTGATGAGTGCGTCACGCACGTCATCAGCGCCCGACAGATCCTCTGCAGACAGCCGATAGGCGGCGACCTTGCCCTCGATGACGGCGGCGAACAGATCTTGCTTGCTGCCGAAATGGGAGTAGACCGTCTGCTTGGAAACTCCGGCGGCCCGGGCCACCGCATCCATCGACGTCCCCTTGAGGCCGTGGGCCAGAAAGAGGTCGCTGGCGGCCCGACGAATCCCCGCGCCCTTTTCGACGCTCTTCGGGCGTCCGGATCGTTGTGTGGTGCTGGCAGGGGTCACGCTGGACTTTCGTTCGGAGGCTGAATTATTATCAAACTGTACGGTCTAGTTTGAAAATTTTCAACCCACCAGGAAGCCACTGATGCCCAGGACATCGAAGCCGCTGTCCGTCGTCTGGGCCGCCGTGTTCGCGCTGTGTGCGCACGCCGCCGCGCCGCGGACCCAGGCTGCCGAGGCGGTTCCGGTCAGCGTTGCGGTCGTGCGAGCCGAGGGAAGTACGGCATACCAGCTGGAGCGCGAGTTCGTCGGCCAGGTGGAAGCCGCGCGTCGCAGCCAGGTCGGCTTCGAGCTGCCGGGCAGGCTTGCCGCCGTGGGCGTGGATGAGGGCGACTCCGTCACCGCCGGCGCGGTCATCGCCCGGCTGGACATCGGACGGCTTGAAGCCCGCCGCGCAGAGCTGAGGGCCGCTTTGGCCCAGACCCAGGCTGACCTGTCCCTTGCCAGCGCCACCCTGAAGCGGGTCGAGGAGGCGGTCGATTTCAACGGCGTCTCCCTGCAGGAAGTGGATGAGGCCCGCGAGCAGGAGCGGGCGCTGGCGGCGACGGTCCGCCTGGCCCAGGCGCGTGTCGCGACGGTCGAGGTGGATATCGAGAAATCCTCGATACGCGCGCCATACGATGCCGTGGTGGTCAGGCGGCTCGCCGACGAAGGGCAGGTCCTGGCCGCCGGCCAGGCGGTGCTGGAGCTTCTCGAGACCTCCGCGCCCGAAGCCCGGGTGGGTGTGGCCGGGGATGCCGCTGATGCGGTCGCCACGGGCCAAAGCGTCACTGTGGTGCACGGCGACCGGACAGTGGACGCCCGGGTACGCACGATCCTGCCCTTGCGGGACCCCGCGTCGCGCACCGTGGATGTGATCCTCGATCTTTCGCCGGCCTCCGGCCTGGTACCCGGAGATCTGATCCGGATGCGCCTGAGCCGCCGGCAGGAGGCCGCCGGATTCTGGATCCCCGTGGGCGCCCTGACCGAAGGCACCCGGGGCCTGTGGTCACTCTATGTGGCAGAACCGGACGCCGAAGCCGACGGCCGGGGCAGCCATCGTCTGGAACGGCGCGTGGTTCAGGTGCTGCACACCGACGACGACCGCGCCTTTGTCACCGGTACCCTGGCGGAGGGTGAGTGGGTTGTCGCCGACGGCCTGCAGCGGGTAGTGCCGGGCCAGCAGGTCACCATTCAGACCGAGATCCTGCGGACCGCGCAATGAAACGCCCGGAGGGTCTCGCAACGCTTTTTTATCGAAACGGCCATCTCCTGGTGATGACCGTGATCATCCTGATTGCCGCCGGCGCGTCAGCACTTGCCAATCTCCCGCGCATCGAGGACCCGAGGATCGCTCTGCGCAATCCCTCGATCCTCACATTCCTGCCCGGCGCATCGGCGGAGCGTGTCGAGGCCC
This sequence comes from Gammaproteobacteria bacterium, assembly GCA_029287575.1. Classification (GTDB taxonomy): domain Bacteria; phylum Pseudomonadota; class Gammaproteobacteria; order Steroidobacterales; family XN24; genus JARFQW01. Next base: position 3,892 of record JARFQW010000137.1, read on the forward strand.
TGGTGACGGAGAAACTCGAGAACCGTCTCGAGGAGCTGTCGGAGATCAAGGAGATTCGTTCGACCTCGCGGTCCGGCATTTCCTTCATCATCCTGGAACTGCAGGACTGGGTGGACGACACGACCAACGAGCAGATCTTCTCCGAGATCCGGGACAAGCTGAACGATGCGGCGCTGGACCTGCCCGCCGGCGCCAGCCAGCCCAACTTCGACGACAAACGCGGCGCCGTCGCCTACTCCCTGCTCGTCGGCGTGACATGGGACCGGGACGACCCGCCGGCCCTGGGGCTCATGAATCGGCTGTCGGAAGATCTGGCTGATCGCCTGCGCGGCATCCCGGGCACGGAATATGTCCGCCTCTTCGGCGAGCCCGATGAGGAAATCACCGTCACGATGGACTCCGGCGAAGTGGCTGCCCTCGGTCTCACGGCCGCTGCCCTGTCCACCGTCACCGCCCAGGCGGACTCCAAGCAACCCGCCGGCGTGCTGCGGACCGGGCAGCGTGAGTTGTTGATGGAAGTCAGCGGCGAGCTCGACTCGGTAAGCCGGGTTGCGGCGATACCCGTGAGCGCGGGACCCGACGGCCGGATCGTGCTGCTGGGTGACCTCGCCTCGATCCGCCGCGGCTGGAGCGATCCTCCTCGTGAAATGGCGTTCTCGGACGGCCGCCGGTCGGTTTTTGTCGGCGCGCGCGTGGACAAGACCTTCAGGGTGGATCGCTGGGCGGCCGCCGCAAGGGCGGCGGTGGAAGACTTCGATGCGGGCCTGGATTCCGGCCTGTCCATCGAAATGGTCTTCGATCAGAGCCGCTACACGGAGGCCCGCCTGTCCGAGCTCGGCGGCAATCTTCTGGCGGGATCGCTGGTCGTGGCCCTGGTGGTCTTTCTCGGCATGGGCTGGCGAGCCGCGATGATCGTCGGTCTTGCCCTGCCGCTGAGCGCGGGCGCCACCGTATTCGGGCTGACCTTCTTCGGCCAGCAAATACACCAGATGAGCATCTTCGGGATGATCATTGCGATCGGTCTGCTCATCGACAACGCCATTGTGGTCACCGACGAGATCCGGCAAAAGCTGGAACTCGGCCTGGAGCGCACCGCGGCGGTCGAAGCTTCGGTCAGGCACCTGTTCGTGCCGCTTCTGGCCTCCACGCTCACGACGATCCTTGGGTTCATGCCGATCTTCCTGTTGCCCGGGAACATCGGCGACTTCATCGGTCCGATCGCGATTTCGGTGGTGCTGGCCCTGGCGTCGAGCTTCGTAATTTCGATGACCGTGATCGCCGGTATCGCCGGCCGCTATCTGCGCCGGCCCGAGCCGGGCGAGCATGGCGCCTGGTGGCAGGCCGGTATCGCCAGCGACAGGCTGGCGATGCGCTACCGGCGCGGCCTGTCCTGGGCGGTAGCGCACCCGGGCCCCGCGGCGGCGCTGGGCTGTGTGCTGCCGGTTGCCGGTTTCCTGCTGGCCGGCACCCTTCAGAATCAGTTTTTTCCCGCGGCGGACCGGGATCATTTCGAAGTCCAGATCTGGATGCCCCAGGACGCGTCCATCGAGCGCACCGCCGAACGCGTTGCCGCGGTGGATCGGCAGATCCGGACCCACGACGGCATCAGGAAAATCGACTGGGTCGTCGGCGGCAGCTTCCCCACGGTTTACTACAACTCTATCATGCGTCAGGAGGCCAATCCCTCATATGCGCAGGGCATCGTGCTTGCCGAGGATCTGGCAGCCGCCGGCGAACTGATACCGGTGCTCCAGGATGACCTGGATCCGGCCTTTCCCGATGCCCAGATCGTGGTGCGTGCGTTTGGGCAGGGTCCGCCGATCGAAGCACCGGTCGCATTTCGCATTCTCGGTCCCGGGCTGCAGGAGCTCCGCCTGGCCGGCAACGAGCTGCGCCGGATCATGCATACGGTTCCCGGTATCCGCCACACCCAGGCCAGCGTATCGGGCGGGGAGCCAAAGCTGTGGCTGGAAGCCGACGAGTACGAGGCCCGCCAGGCGGGCCTGACCCTTGCCGACGTGGCCGGCCAGTTCCAGGGCAATCTCGAGGGCCAGCTGGGAGGCAGTGTGCTCGAAGATCTCGAGGAACTGCCCGTGCGCCTGCGTTACTCGGAGAGTGACCGGGCATCGCTGTCGACGGTGGGGGCGCTGAATCTCGTCAGCCCGTCCGGCGGGCGCTGGGTGCCGGCAGCGGCGCTGGGCCAGCTGGACCTGCGGCCGGAACTCTCCAGCATCACCCGTTTCAACGGTGAGCGGGTCAATACGATTCTCGGCTTCGTGGACGCCGGCGAACTCCCCATCGAAGTGGCTACAGCGATCGTTGCGCGTATCGAGGCCGAGGGCTTCTCACTGCCGCCCGGATTCCGCCTCGAAGTCAGCGGCGACAGCGAGGAAAGCCGGGATGCCATCGGCTTGCTGATGACCTTTCTTCCGGTGCTCCTGCTGCTGATGATCGCCACGCTGGTGCTCTCGTTCCGAAGCGGCGTGCTGGCTTTGCTGATCGGGATCATCGCGGTGCTGTCGATCGGCCTGGGCCTGTTGTCCCTGCGCCTCTCTGGGTTCGACATCGGGTTCAATCCGATTCTCGGCATGGCGGGCCTGATTGGCGTTGCCATCAACGGCAGTATCGTCGTCATCGCCGCAATCCGGGCGAACGCGGAGGCGCGGGCCGGTGACCCGGGCGAGGTGGTCGCCGAAACGCTGGGATGCGGGCGGCACATACTCTCCACCACCCTGACGACCATGGCCGGATTCTTGCCACTTCTGCTGTTTACCGGCGGGCAGTTCTGGCCGCCCCTCGCGGTCGTGCTGGCCGGCGGCGTGGGCTTCGCGATTATTCTCTCGCTGTGGTTCACCCCGGCGGTCTATTGCCTGCTTTCCCGTCGCGCCGGGGGCGTGCCGTGAGCTGGCGGCGCGGCCTGCTCCTCGGGTTGGCGCTCCTCGGCGGATGCGCCGTCGGGCCCGACTATGATCCGCCAGAGCCGCTGGCGCCCGAGGGCTGGGATGCCGCGGACCTGTCCGGCGTTGCCAGCGTGGATACGCCGGACGCGCGGTGGTGGGAGGGATTCGAGGATCCTGTGCTGATGGCGCTGATAGAGAGGGCGGCGTCAGCGAATCTCGATTTGGCCGCAGCCAGGCTGCGTGTTCAGCAGGCCCGGGCTCTGCGTGGTATTGCGGCATCGGGCCTGTTTCCGAGCGTGGACGCGCGGGCCGCCGGGCAGCGCTATTCCCTGAGCGAGAACTCCGGCGCACTGGAATCCGAGCTGGCCGGCGGCGGCCTGATCCCCAAGCGCGACGAACTCTACCAGGCGGGTTTTGACGTGGTGTGGGAGCTCGACGTTTTCGGCGGCACGCGCCGTGCTATTGAAGCGGCAGATGCCCGGATCGGCGCCACCGAAGACGAGCGCCGCGCGGTTCTCCTTTCGGTGCTCGCCGAAACCGCCCGCAACTATGCCGAGCTTCGCGGCGAACAGCGGCGACTCGCGATCACCCGCAAGAATGCATCGATTCTCGGCCAGACCCTGGAGATCGTGGAAGGAAGGTTCCGGGTCGGTTTGTCCCGGGAGATCGACGTCGCCCGCGCCCGGGCCCAGGCAGAAGTCACCGAAGCGCTGATCCCGCTCACACGCGGCCGGATCCGGGCCGCGGCCTACCGCCTCGCCGTCCTGGTCGGAGAGCCCCCCGGGGCACTGGTGGAGGAACTGCTTGCCGAAGTGCCCATGCCGGGACCTGCCGATCGGGTCCCCGTCGGCCTGCCGTCGGATCTGCTGCTTCGCCGCCCCGACATCCGCTTCGCCGAGCGGCAGTTTGCCGCGGCCACCGCCGACGTCGGCGTGGCCAAGGCTGATCTTTTCCCGCGGTTCTTTCTGACCGGCAGCGGGGGGTTCGAGTCCTCGAGTTTCTCGGACCTGTTTGACGGTGACAGCGAGACCTGGAGCCTGGGGCCCGCGATTCGCTGGCCGGTATTCCAGGGCGGCCGGCTCCGGGCGCGCCAGGACTTTGCCGAGGCCGTTGCCGAGGAAGCCGCGGTTCGTTACGAGCAGACCGTGCTCCAGGCGCTGTCGGAAACCGAGTCCGCGCTGATTCTCTACGGCGAGGAACGCCGGACTTACGAGGGCCTGCAGGAAGCCGCGGCGGCGAGCGAGCGAGCGGCGATTCTTGCCGAGCGCCTTTACGAGAAGGGTCTGGGAGATTTCCTGACCGTGCTGGATGCCCAGCGGCGCCTCGTCGAGATACAGGATCAGGCCGTGCAAAGCGAGACCCGGGTGCTCGTCAGGCTGATCGCCCTCTACAAGGCACTCGGCGGGGGCTGGGAGACATTCGAGTCGGCGCGCTAGCTCGAGGTCTGCTGAGGCTCGACTGTCGCGAAAAAGTGCAGCTCCCGGTAACGGCGGCAGACTTCCTCGGCGAACAGGGGCGAGTAGTAGGAGCCGGCAACGAAGGCCTCCCCGCCGGCGCGGGGATAAAGGTCCGGGGCATCCAGGTGCCTGGGTATGGTCTCCCGGTGCTCGGGAGACTGTGGCACCACCAGCACTTCGTAGACGAGTCCGCCCTCGTCATCGTCGGCGAAATACCCTTCCACGGCATGGCCGACCTCTTCGAGGATCAGGTGCTCTTCGTGCGTCACCTTTTTGTCGGCGCGAACGATAAAGCGGACCAGGTCCAGCACCTTCTGCACCTGCCGTCTCGGGGGTGTCAGTGCGAGATAGTCCATGAACGCTTCCCGCACCTGCTGAATGTCAGACTCGCCGCGCATTTCGTGGAGATCGCCGGGATCCAGGCCCCAGGGGCCGGCGACCGACTGGAGAATTTCTACCTCTCGTTCGTCGAGATCCCGGTCAACCGTCGAGACCAGGCGCAGGATACGGACGATGGCTTTGGCCTCCTTGGGCTTGGTGAAACTGTGTATGAGATTGGCGAGTTCGCCCCGCTCTGTGCTCAGGGCCTGTCTGATCTTCTGCCAGAAGCTGGTGCGGTCTTCATCCTGTACCCAGAAACCGATGCCCACGAAAAAAAACACGAAGAAGACCACCAGGCTCAGCGCGAATTTTGCTGCGGCCACATAGTCATGGTCCACGATGACGAACTTCAGCAGGAAGGGAAGCGTGGTCAGTAGGCTGAGAAGCGCCGCCGCAACGGAGATACTCTCGGCGACGTCACGAATGTGCTTTCGAGCCCAGAGCTTGTTGACTTTCAAATACGCGATGACGGCCGAGATCATGACGCCGATCATCGCGGCGCTCGTGATCCAACGATCAAGACTGCTCATTTATTGCCGCCCCCCGAACCGCGCTGGCGCCGCGGCATTCTTCTGCTGTGTGCTGGCCGGAGCCGGCACAAGATTTCGATGGTAAGCGCACCGGCCCGAAAAATCAGCCGCGGCGGGGTGTTCGGACACGCGCGTGATCTGCTCATCGGCGGCCACTGCCGGCGTCCGGGTGCCGGCGGCGGAGCTTGCCCGGTGCACAACCAAACCAGCGTCGGCATGCATGTGAAAAGTTTGCCGCATCGCTGAACCCGACACGATGGGCGATCTCGGCGAGACTCAGCGGCGTGTCCTGAAGATAGGTCTCAGCCAGTTCCCGTCGCACCTCGTCCCGCAGAGACCGAAAGCTCAGGCCCTCCTGGCTCAGGCGCCGGCGAAAGGTGCGCTCGGACATGTGCAGATCCGCCGCCATGCGTGCCTGACTCGGGAATGCTCCCCGGGCCCGCAGCAGGCGGCCCCGGACCTGGTCGGCCAGCGGACCGGCATCGTGCATTCGCCTCAACAGGGCAGCACAGTGACGTTCGGCTGCAGCGGCAGTAACGGGATTCGCTTGGGGCAGGGGCCGGGCCAGTATCTCCGGGTCCAGCGTGACTCGGCCCCTTTGCGTGCCGAAGATCACCGGGCCGTCGAACACCGGCCGATAGGCATCGGACCAATCCGGCGCGGAGTAGGGAAACTCGACGGACTCCAGGCGAGGCCGGGTGCCCAGCAGACCCGCGACCAGCGTGACGGCCGCAGCAATGTCGCGCTCCATGAAGAATGTTTCCAGGGCGCCGAGATCCGCGCGCGGCCGGAACTCGAGAATCGCCCGGTCGGCTTCGGAGCGAAAGTTCCAGCGCAGATAGGTGTGCACGAGATCCATGTGCTGCAACCCGACCCGTATCGCACTCAGAAGATTCGGGCTGCTGACCATCGCCAGCCCCCAGGCACCGAACAGCGCGTAATGGTGACGCAACCCCGCCCTGAGCCCCAGATCGGGCCACGGGCTGCGCGTTTTCGCGGCCCGAACGAACGCCAGTTCCCGGTCCTGGCTGATCGATGCGCTCTGGGCGTGCAGGATCTCCGGGTCCAGCCCGGCATCCGCGAGCAGAGGCCGCGGATCGATGCCGCCTTCCGACAACAGCCCCGCAAGGACCACGACACCGGTGGCCGGGTGGACGGCTTCGCTGAACGTCATTGAGTCCATTGTTGGCCGAAAATAACAAAAACCTTAGCCGGGCGGAACAACGACATCGGCCGCCGGCGCATCTATCGTGACGCTATTGCTTCTCATACCGGATCTAATTCATGTCGACCGCCGCCGCCCTGCCCTGGAAAGACCGCAAGCGTTACCTTTGGATCATCTCCGCGGTCCTGCCCGCGCTCCCCTTGCTCAGCCTCGCCCTATGGTCCATGACGCGGAATGACCTCAGCCTGTGGCTGACCCTCTTGGTCGTTTACGGCGTCATCCCCGTGCTGGACCTGGTGCTGGGAGAGGACCGCAGCAACCCTCCGGAGGAGGCCGTGCCCGCGCTGGAAGCCGATCCCTGGTACCGGTGGCTGGTCTACGCTGCCGTGCCGCTGGTTTACCTGACCGTGATCGTCGGAACGGTTTTTGCGATGACCGCGGAGCTCGGTCTGCTCGGCTATCTCGGCCTGGCCCTGTCCGTTGGCTGGATCGGCGGCGCGGGAATCAATATCGGCCATGAGCTGGGACACAAAAAGGGCCTTTTCGACCGCACGATGGCCAGGCTCTCCCTGGCGGCCAGCGGCTACGGTCACTTTCAGATCGAGCACGTCCGGGGCCATCATCGTGACGTCGCGACCCCCGAGGACAGCGCTTCATCACGGCTGGGGGAAAGCTACTATCGGTTCATCACCCGGGAGATTCCGGGCGGGTTCTCGCGGGCCTGGCGCCTGGAGAGCGAACGCCTGGCCCGGCAGGGCAAGGGTCCCTGGACACCCGGCAATGAGATTCTCCAGCCGGCACTGGTCACGGTCCTGTTGTACGGAGGCCTGACGCTGTGGCTCGGCTGGCAGGCCCTGCCGTTCCTGCTACTGCAGGCCGCGTTCGCCTACACGCTGTTGTCCGCGGCCAACTACGTCGAGCACTACGGGCTGCTGCGGGACAAGGTTGGCGAGGGACGCTACGAGCGGCCGCAACCCCGGCACTCCTGGAACAGCAATCATATCGTTTCGAACCTCGTGCTCTACCAGCTGGAACGGCATTCCGACCATCATGCCCACCCCACCCGCAGCTACCAGGCGCTGCGTCATTTCGAGGACGCGCCGCAGCTGCCTACCGGCTATTTCGGCATGTTTCTCGTCGCCCTGTTTCCGCCCCTGTGGCGGCGGGTCATGGACCCACGGGTGCTGGCGCATGCCAGGGGAGACCTGTCCCGGATCAATATCGATCCCGCGTCGGCTGACCGTTACCAGAACGGCCATCGGCCCGTCGCTGCGTGACACGCTGGCGGTGTCCGGAGTGCGGCTACCGCTACGACGAGATAGCGGGGGACCTCCATGAGGGCTTTGCGCCGGGCATGAAGCTGTGTGGCCTGCCCACGGACTGGACCTGTCCTGACTGTGGAATCATTCCGGCGCGCGAGTTTGTTCCCGACGCCGATGGCCGCAATCCGGAAGCCGACAAACGCTAGCGCCGCCGGCGGTTCAGCCCGAGGCCAGCCGGTCCGCCCAGCGGGTGGTTTCCGGAAGGCGAAAACGGGTGACACAGTCCATCACCCGGCGCAGCGCGGTCCGGAGCGTTATCCGGTGACCGGACGATACGTACAGGGGCCGTGTCCCGGCCCGGGTTCTCAGCACACCGCCGATCATCTCTCGTCCGTCCATCAGCGGGCTCCAGTCGCCTTTTCGGGGCCCCGGTTCCTGGTGCTCGCCGACCAGCCGGGTCTTGGCCACGCCGATGGTCGGGATGTCGGTCAGAACGCCGAGATGGCAAGCAAGGCCGAAGCGACGCGGGTGGGCAATACCCTGACCGTCGCATAGGATCAGATCCGGAGGCGTGTCCAGCGCCCCCAGCGCATCCAGGAGCACCGGTACTTCGCGGAACGACAGCAGCCCGGGGACATAGGGAAAGCTGACGGGGCGCCGCCGTACCGCGCTCGCCAGGAGGTCCAGGCTGTCGGCGGACAGCACCGCCACGGCACCGCGCGCCGTTCGGCGGCCGTCCTCGAAACCGACGTCGCAGCCGGCGATGCGACGCACCGGTCCCCGCCGGTCCTTGAGGATCACCCGGCTTCGCAGCTTTTCCTGGACGGCGCGTGCCTCGGCCGGCGCCAGATCCCACGCATGCTCGACGCGAGCGCCCATATCGGTATCTCGAATCCCCGGATTTCTACCGTAGTCCATCCAGCGATTCGGGACATAGGTAAAACTCCCGATGGATCTGCCGGTAAGCGCCCCAATGTCTGATATCGCCCGGAGACGGGGGGACCCCTTCGTTTCCGGAGAAACCCACAACGGAGGTAACCCCATGTCGACCGTACGTGAATTGACCCCGACGATCGGAAAATCGAAGGATGTCGGACGGCCGGTACGCCCCATGGGCCGGACCATGGAAGAGTTGTTCGAGCATGTTCTCGGGCGCCCGTTCCTGGACACAGTCGGCCTCAGACGGCCTCTTTTTTCCGAACTCGAGGCGCCGGAATTCCGGCTGCCGCGGGTGGACATGATCGACTATGACGAGCACCTGCTGGTGCGTGCCGAGCTGCCCGGCATCAAGAAAGGCGATATCGAGATCAGCCTTGCGGATGAAAGCCTGACCATCAGCGTTGTCCGCGACATCAAGGAAGAAAAAAAGGAAGAGCGGTTCTACCGGTATGAACTGGCGCACGGCGCATTCGAGCGCACCCTGGATCTGCCGAAGATCGTGGATCCGGCCAAGGCCAAGGCCGAACTCAAGGACGGCATTCTCGAAATCGTCCTGCCAAAGGCGACCAAGGAAAGCCGCCGCCTGCTGAAAGTCAGCTAGGCCAAAATTTCCGGGCATGAAGCCCGGGGGATCGGGGCGGGGCAACCCGCCCCGGTTCGTTCGCCTGCCGGGTCCGGGCCGGCACGGTTCCGCACGCCTGCTTCAGGCCCTGCTTCAGGCGGCCGGGCCAGACACTCGCTCCGGCGGCAGCTGCACGTCGACCCTGGCGCCTCCCAACGCTGACACGCCTGCCTCGATGGAGCCGCCCAGATCCGCCGTGATGTCGCGCACGACCGCCAGCCCGATGCCCTGGCCTCCCGGGCGCAGGTCCCGGCGTGTCCCGCGCTCCATCAGCGCGTCCGGATTCGAGGGCAGTCCGGGCCCGTCATCCTCCACGGTGACCGACAGGCCGTTGTGGCGCCGGGCGGAGACGCGGACCTGGCCCGCCGCCCATTTCCAGGCATTGTCCATCAGGTTGCCCAGCACCTCGGCGAGATCGCCCCGGTCCCCTCTGAATGTCAGGCCGGGTTCGATCCGGAGTTCGCAGGTGACCGGCTTGTCCCCGTGGACCTTCGCCAGGGCCGCCGCGGTGGCTTGGGCGAGTTCGGCCACGTTCACCGTTTCGCCGGCCAGGCCATGCTGGCCGCTGGCGGTGGCGCGGGCCAGCTGGTAGGCGACGATGTCATCGATCCGGTCCACGGGTCCGGCCACCTCGGGAGGGGGCTCGCCGCTGGCTGACAGGGTGCTTCGAAGGACAGCCAGCGGTGTCTTGAGACTGTGGGCCAGATTGTCGAGGGTTTCCCGGTAACGGGTCGTACGCGAGCGTTCCTGCACGACCAGGTCGTTGATTCGTCCCGTCAGAGCCTGCAGCTCGGACGGAAAATCGTCGCTCAGCCGTTCGCGCTGCCCCGCTTCCATGGCGGCGATTTCTTCGACCGCCTTCCCCAGCGGTTTCAGCAGGTACGACAACAGCCAGAGCTGAACGGCCACCAGCGCGACGCCGAGAATCGCAAACCACGTGCCGATCTCCCGACGGAAGCGGCCGAGCTCCGCCCCGTACGCAGCGAGACTCTCCGCTACCTCCACCGTGTACGTTGGCAGGGCGCCGGATTCCAGCTCCCACTCAATGCCGAAGCGAAGCCGGGCCAGCCCCGACTCTTCCCCATCGAGGCGATCGTAGAGGCGTTCGCCAGGCTGGACCGGCCGGCTGCTCTCGGGGGTCCAGCCGGCCACCGAAGGTGCGGCCCATACCGTCTCGCCATCCTCGTCGAGTATGCGTGCGTAGAGCCCCGATCCGGGACGATAGAAACGTTCCTCTGGCAGGTCGCCGCGCATGCTGATGCTGCTGTCCGGCAGGACCTCGGCCGCGGCGAGCAGGCCGAGTACCCGGGACATCAGCAGGTCGCGGGTGGCGCGTTCACTGCTTTGCCGGAACGCGTGGTCGAGCGCGGCCCCGGCCAGTCCGAGAAACACCACGAGCAGGAGCGCGCTGGCCACCAGGAGGCGGCGGGCCAGGGTGCCGGGCACGTCAGTCAGGCTGGCCTGCGCGGGGCAGGGTCCAGCGATAGCCGCGGCCGCGAAGGGTTTCTATGGGTCCCAGGGTCGCCTCGGGGTCCAGTTTTTTGCGCAAGCGTCCGACAAAAACCTCGATGACGTTGGAGTCACGGTCGAAGTCCTGCTCGTAGATGTGCTCGGTGAGTTCCGTCTTGGAAACCACGTCGCCCGCCTTCATCAGCAGACACTCCAGCACGCGGAACTCGAAGCTCGTCAGATCCACCTTGCGGTTGTCCACCCGGACTTCCTGGCTACGGGTATCCAGCGCGACCGGGCCGCTGACTAGCACCGGGTGCGACCAGCCGGCCGCCCGGCGGAGCAGGGCCTGGACCCGGGCCAGCAGTTCTTCCATGTGAAAGGGTTTGACGAGATAGTCGTCGGCACCGGCGCCAAGGCCGTCTACCTTATCCTCCCAGCGGCCCCGGGCCGTAAGGACGAGAATGGGAAAGCCGACGCCGTCCTCGCGCAGATGGCGGATCACGTCCATGCCCGGAATGCCGGGCAGGCCGAGGTCGACGATGGCCAGGTCCTGGGGGTATTCGCGGGCGAACCACAGGCCCTCTTCGCCGTCACCGGCTTCGTCCACCACAAACCCGGCGTCGCGCAAGCGGGTGGCGACGGATGCCCTGAGGGGTGCCTCGTCTTCGATGATGAGCAGGCGCATGGCTTACTTTATCTTGCCGCTGCGGGCACTGACCCGGACCGTGCGCACCCGGCCCTCGGCCGTCAGGAACTTGATCCGGTGTTCGGCCCGTTCGCCCTGGCCCTTGGTCTCGGCCTTCAGGACGGTGATATCGCCGTACTGGCGACGGACCTTGCGAATCGCTTCGTCCAGGCTCACCGAGCCGTTCCTGGCGGCCAGTACGATCCGCTCACCCGTGTATTGCGGAGCGGCCCCGGCGGGGGCCGCTCCGCACAGCAGTCCGGACAAGACGATAACGCCGATGATGATTACGTGCTGCATTGCCCCGATTGTGTTCGAGCCCTGGCGGGCGCGCAATGCGGCACGTCCCACTCAGGCCTTTTCGAGGGGTGTCAGCTCGACCTCGATCGCGATATGCGCGCCCGGGTGGGCATCCGTCGTGGTCGTGAATTCCCGCCCCATGTACTCGTAGGTGACGTGGTATCCGTCGAGTTCCCGCTCGGTGCGCCATTCGTCACGTACCTCGCAATGTTCGACTGTCCGGTAGCGGGCCCGTCGCGGTTGCCGTGGCTCATAGGCGTCATCGTAGCGGGCTCGTGCGGAGTCATGGCCCACGGCGGCGCCGATCAGCGTGCCGAGGACCGTCATGGCGTCGCGGCCGTCGCCGCTGCCGAACTGGCGTCCGATTACGCCACCGATCACGCCACCGGCCACGGTCCGCCCCGCCGTTCCCCTGCGTCGCCGAGGCTCGGGCTCGTAGCGAACCCGCTCAATTTCCTGGTAGCACTCCTCGCGGGGAACGCTGAGGGTCACTGTCCGGTAAAGGGGCGTAACCTCCAGCACCTCGGCAAACTGGGTGTAACGCTCGCTGCCCCGCTCGTCCGCCGATGCGGTGGCGGTCATCCCTGCGGTCAGCAGCAGGGCAACCGCTGCGGCCGTGGTCGGGGCTTTCAACTGGGCCATAGTCTTGCGGGTCATCGTGTCGTCTCCTTCCTGGTCCCGTTTGTGCGGGGTTTGATTTGCCCCCGCGACTGCAAGACTGCTCCGCGCCCGCTGAACCCAAGCTGAACCGGGCGTTCAGCTTCCGTTCAGGGAGGGCGGCGCAGGATCTCGGTCAGCGCCCCGCTTTCGCCGCGGGACAGGAGACCCAGATCATGACCCTATGGAAGATTCGCCGTTCGTTGCTCCCAGCGCGCTGCTGGATGGGCGTTTTCGGGCTTGCCGTCTGCCTGCCGCTGTCCGCGGCGCAGACTCACGGCCCGGCGCTGCAGCTGTTTCCGACCAACGTCCTGGAGGACATTCGCGAAACCGGCCAGGTCGCAGAAGCGATGGAGCAGGGCCTGCAAGACGTGATTTCCCGACTCGACGAGCAGCAGCAGCTGTTTATCGAGAGCAAGTGCGAAGGCGCCGTGGACGACCCCGGCTGTGAGCAGCTTGCCCGCCAGCTCGGGGCGACCTACCTGGAGATGCTCCACGTCATGGGAGACCGGCTGCCCGACATGGAGCATGCGGTCAACGGCACCAGGCTGAGCCTCGAGCGACGCCTGCGCAGCGAACTGGGCAACAAGATGACCCCCTGGCAGCTCCAGGAGACGCTGATGGGACGGCCCGCCCCCGGTGCGTCGGCACGCGAGCCGCGCTTGCGGGGCCGCTCGGGTCTTCGCCTGAGTGAACGGTTTCGCCAGTACCACCGTCTGGTTGCGACCACCGGCGGTGGCGACAACCCGGCGATGCCCGTCATCGCATCGGATATCTACCTGGATATGTCCGAAGCATCGCTTCTGATCGCCCAGACCCGCGAAGAAATCGCCCGGGCCACGCTCATGGAGGAGCTGAACCAGTCATTCGGAGCGATCACCCCGGAGATGCAGTCCGTCGTGGACGGCGTCAAGACCATCCTCTTCGGCGAGAGCAGTGAGATGCCCGTGGTCGCAGGCCCGCCCCCGGCGCCGGCCGCCGGCGAGTACGTCAGTCCGCTGGAATGGTGAAGGAGAACTTCTGATGAAACACCTGCACTGGATCACCCTGCCCCTTCTGATGGCGCTGTCGGCCTGCGCGACCACCGTGACGGATTGCCCGGGCCTGCAGGCACGCAACCTGGACGCCGCGGCGGGTGAGGCCAGAGGCCGCCTCACCGCCGGATGCGAAGCCCGCTACCACGATTATCTCGATGAACTCCTGGTGATTGCCGAGGACGATCCGGGGCCGAAGCAGCGCGAAATCCTGAGCGAGTTTCTCGTGTGGTCGGCAGACGAAGGCCTGCTGAGCCGCCGTCAGGCCCAGGGCCTCTACAACCGCTACTTCAACGTCAAGTTCGTGGCGATGAGCGGCGACTACAACACCTGCCGATCGACCTGCACGCAGCGGGAACGGGTTCTGGCCGCCATGGAAGACGAGCTTCGGGACAAGGAACGCGGCCTGCTCAAGGTCAGCCGGGATGCGGATGCGTACTACCGGGCCGACCGCCTGTTCCAGGAAACCGAGCTCGTGCTCGAGGCGACCTGCCTGGCCTGCGGGACGGGAGGATCGGCGGGAGGCGGCCGGTGAGCAGAACGCCCGCGGCAACGTTCGGCCAGGGCCTGCTGGCCGGTTTCGCCACCACCCTGGCCGGCCTCGTCCTGCTCATGGCGGTGACCGGCTCAGCCGGGGGGCTCTTTTCGCAGGCACTGGAGTGGACGGGCCGCAATCTCGGCCTCGCGGCGGCCGCCTTTGCCGCCGTCGCGGTGGCCTGGCTGCGCGGCCTGTTTCGGCTTCGAGACGCGCTCGCCGACGGCGGCCCGCCGGAGACTGTCATGCATCTGGATCTCCTGACGGACGTCTGGGTGGGGCTGTTTTTCGGCGTCGGTGTGATCTGGACGGCCATCGGAATGCGCGAAGCCCTGCTCCAGGCCATCGGGCCCGGTGCCGGTGGTGCCGACGGTGCCGCGATGCTGGCCCGGCTGGTGGACGGCGGCATTCTCCTGTCCTTGTCCACGACCATCGTCGGCGGCATCGGCGGCTATGTCATGCGTGTGGTTCGCGCCCTGTGGCTGGGCCCCGGGCTACGGCGCTACTATCGTGCCGAAACGGCCCGCGACGTCGCTGCCGTGCGGGCCAGCCTGTCCGGCATCGAACGACGGCTGGAAACCCTGATCACACGCCCGCCGCCGTCCCCCACGGGAGATCCGGATGCCAACATGGCAGGGGGGCGGCGGTGATACCCCATACCCGCGAGCCTGGGGGCGTTTCGGCAGGCGATGCGGAGCTGCAGACGGATGTCATGCGGTTCTTCGCCATCCTCGCAATCTGCGTGATCGCGCTGACATCGCTGGTGGAGACCGTCGACCTCGCGGATCCTTCCCGGCCTGCGGCAGACGTACCCGCCACGACCGCAACCGACACCCGAAATGACGTCGATGAGGTAGCCGGGCCGACAACCGGGACGGTCGAGAACGAATCAGTTGAAGCCGAAGGTGCCGCGCCGGTGCGCCGGCGCGCTCCGGCCACAGCGACAGCGGGTGGTGTTGCGGAGCCGGCGCCGCCGGCTCGCTCCCCCGAAAACGCCTTACCCGTCCCGCCGGCTGCCGGGACCGGGACACGGGCCCCTGCAGCGGCCGCGCAACCACCCGGCCCGGCTCTGCGTTTTGCAAGTCCCGCCGCCATGCTGAGACTGGTTGCCAACCGGGAGATTCGCGTGTTCGCGAAACATGACGGGGGCAGCTACCGGCTGAGCGCGAACGGCAGCCGCTTCGTTCCCGACAAGCTGCCCGCCAGACTCTATCTGATGGCGCCGGAAACGGTACCGGCTGGACTGGTCCGTGCGCTGAGTGCTGTCTCGGGCGGCGACGCGGCCGCCACGTGGGGAGTGAGCCTCTCAAGGCCCATCGAAAACCGGCTGACCCACGCCGTGGCCAATGGCTCGCCGGGGCTCTTGCTGATCGATGCGGCGGGCCGGATCCGGCCGGCGGACAGCCTGCCATGAAGAACCTGCTGATTCTTGCGGTGTGCTGGGTTGCCGGCTGCGCCAGCCAGTCACCCGGCGCCTTGAGCTGGGAGACCGGGACCGGATCCCCGGAGCGCTGGCTGGAGGCCAACCTGGCGGCGGACGTCGCCGAGGTCCTGAGCACGCATCCACGCTTTCGGGGCGAAACGCTCGCCGTGGGGTTGCCCGCGAGTCCCGGGTTCACGGCCACGTCGCTGGACCGGCAGCTCGAGGAGCAACTCGAGGCCCGCCTGCTGGGCACACCAGGCCTTCGCGTACTGCCGCCGGATACGGGGGGATGTGGGGGCCGCCAGGCGGCATACCGGATCGGCTTCGTCACCCGCCTGGGCGATGGGGGTGATCGTGTGGAAGCCCGGGTGTGGGATGCCGTGGAGGGAGAATGGGTGACCGGCGTGGGTGGCCACTGGCAGGGCCGGCTCGCCGGCCGTGCGGCGCGGGCGGCCCGCACCCCCGCCCCTGCCGCCGCGCCACCTGGCAGTGCGGACCGGCCTCTGGACGCGGCAGACCCCGCGCCGGTCGCCGACGCCCTGGCCGGTGCCCTGGAGTGTGCGCTGACTGCCGCAAGTCTGCCGCCGGGGCCGGTCACAGCCCAGAGCCCGGACGAGCGCATTGCCGGCCTCACCGCTATCCGCCTGTCCGCTCGTCTTGCGGCCCCCGACGACCCTCCCGCCTGGGTTCTTGCGGTGGAGCGTGTGCCGGTGGCCGGGCGCAGGGACCTCGTCGTTGCCCGGATGAATTCGGCCGAGGGAGCCGTCAGTGCTTCGATCTACCTGACCCGCGCGGCGGCCGAGCCCAAGCCGGCCCCGCCGACTTTCGCCCCGGCGCCAACGGCAGATCCCGTGCCGGACGCACCCCGCCTGGCAGCCGTGGACTGCGGGCCGGACTGTGTCGGCGTGCGCCTGGCGCCCGCCACGGATGCGGTCCTGCTTGCGGTACTCGCGGGCCGGGGTCTGTTCAGCCTCGAGGGCTGCGAAACCCAAGAGAGCCAGGGAGCTCAGGTCGTCCTGCTGCGGGAGCGCGGTGTTTCCTGGGCGAGTTTCTACGGCATCACCGCCGCCGTCGCCGGACGCGGCGCACTGCGGCAACTCGAGGCTGACCTGCCGCGTTTCTGCGATGGCCAACGAGACTCGCGAGGTGCCGACCCCGCGTGGCTGGATGATCTCGCGCACCTTGCCAGCAACCCGAGGACGCCGGTCGCCTGGGACGGTATCCGGGTGCTTGCCCCTGCAGGAGGAGCCCGACGATGACCCGTTTTCTGGGATTTGTGGCCGGTGTTGCCGTGACCCTCGCTGTCGTGCAGCGGACCGGCGTGCCGGGCCTGGCGGATCTGCCCCTGTCTGTGGCCGATGTTCGGCACAGAATCCAGGCGGTGCTGGCCGACGAGGCTGGCGGGGAGGCGCGCGGCCCGGACCCGCTGCCGTCGCGCGCGCAGCGCGCCGATCCTTCGGACCCGGTTCCCGTGCTGCCGGAGCCGGAGCCGGAGTCT
This sequence comes from Gammaproteobacteria bacterium, assembly GCA_029287575.1. GTDB lineage: Bacteria > Pseudomonadota > Gammaproteobacteria > Steroidobacterales > XN24 > JARFQW01. The sequence continues at coordinate 20,732 of JARFQW010000137.1, forward strand.
GCGTCGGCGACTGAAGGGCACAAGCCGGCGGCCGCGATCGAGACGCCCGAGGGCGATCCCGATACCTCCACGGAGCATTCCCGGGCCATGAGCGGGGACCCGCCGCCGGGGGTGGCGGAATTCTCCGAGCCGCGGTCATCCGACGATGAGCCGACCCGGAGTCCGACAGAGCGGGATTCGGTTCTACCGGATCCGGGACCGGCCGCGTCGCACGCGGCGAACATCTGGGCGCCGTTCCGCAGCGAGCGGTCGGCGGAAGGCTTCGCGGCTCACCTGCGAGAACGTTTTGACATGCGCTTCGAGGTGCGCCGCGCCGCGCCCGGCATCTATCAGGTGTTCCTGATGGCCGAGTCCGAATCGAGGCTCGCAGAAGACCTGGACCGGCTTCGCGGCGCCGGCCCCCTTGCCAGGCTGGAGGACAAGCAATGAACGACCGGTTCCTCCCCTCATCCCTCGCAGCCCTCACTCTTTGCCTGATCGCCGGTGTCGGGCAGGCCGGTACCGGCTCGACCGCGGCGGCCTGGCGGGCCTGGATCTCGAGTGACGCGGACCGTCCCCCCGCCATGGCATTTCCCTACCAGGGCTGCTTCGAGGCCGCCGCGACCCGCCACGATCTGCCGCTGACCCTGCTGCTCGCCGTCGCGCGCGGCGAAAGCAATTTCAATCCCCGGGCCGTCTCCAAGGCCAACGCCCACGGGCTCATGCAGATTCTCTGGCCGTCCACCGCCAGAGAGCTGGGCTTCGGGAGCATCAGCGATCTCTATCAGCCATGCCGAAACGTGGATGCGGGAGCACGCTATCTCAAGGGCCTGATGAAACGCTACGGCGGTGACGTACACCTTGCACTGGCAGCGTATAACTACGGGCCCGGCCGCATACCGGTGAGCGGCGGGAATATTCCCGCGGGCGCGGAGTGGTACAGCGGCTATATCCACAGGCACCTGGATTTCGTGCTCAACGGACGCGGCGAATGGAAAGGCCAGCGGCGCCATACCGTGGCTGTGTTCCGTACCCCGTGGCGGGCCGAGGCGTTGGTCGGCGCCCTGGGCAATCGCGCACCGGAGGTACGGCTGGACTGGTTTCGCGAAGCGCCCGGCGAATTTCATGTCGTGCTGGTGGCCGCCGGCGCTCCCGAACTCGCTTCGGCACGTCGTCGGCTGGGAGAACTGGGATGGGAATTCGACTGACCTGCCGATCAGTCCGGCCTGCGCGGCGTGCGGTCGCCGGGCCCCTGATCGCGTGCATCGGCCTGCTGCTGCCGCTTGCGGCCGGTGCCTGGGAAGCCCGTGCCCCGGTGCTTTCCGCCGAACCGGTGTACGCCGCCGCCCGACAGCGGGCATGCCCCGTGGCGACGCCGGGCCCGGTGGCCGGCACCAGCCTTGCCGGGCAGCTGGCAGCGGATCTGGAGGCGGCCGCATGCAGAGAGCCGATTCCGGTCCTTCTCGGCTGGAACGTCACCTATCGATTTGACGGTCGGACCCTGCGGATGTTCGCCCGCGAACACCCCGGGGACTACGTGTCCGTGGGCGTGAGCGTCCGACGCGTGGCGGATGGCCTGTCCGGGCGCCGGCGGCCGTCGCCCTGACAAACCGCGGTCCTCGGTCCGGCTAGTTGCCGAACAGTTTCTTGAAGCCCTTGCGCAGCGCATCCTCGGCGCGTTGCCGGGTCTCTCCCCGAACGGCGTCCCGCGCGCCTTCTTCGGCGCCGGCGCGGGCTTCCTCGGCCAGAATGTCGGTCATGCCGCCCATCATGCCGTCCATGTCGATGGCCGCCGCGCTCGCCCCATCCAGCTTCGTGGCCCCGGCGGGGACTTCGAACAGTGAGTCCGGCTGCGGCCCGATTCGAACTTCGGTGGTGCGAATCGTCGCGGTCATGGGCTCGCCGTCGTGTTCGGTGGCAACGGTCATCAGCAGGGGAATGCCCTCACCGGTAACCCATGTTTCCACATCGGCTCGCTGGCCTTCGGGATCCTCGGTCACGACCCGATAGCCGCGGGTGTCGTGGCCATCGATGGACCTGGAGCCGAGTTCCTCCTGCTCCACGATGCGGATGCCTTCGGGAAGCACGCCATCCTCCGGACTGCCGCTGTCGAGATCCGACAAGGAGGTTTCCAGATAGGTAGCGCTGTCGATCAACATCCACTGCACGCCGAGATCCTGGCGATGAATCACGGTGACGCGCGTGCCGGCGTCTGTCTCGTAACGCATCTTGTCCGGTGTCTGATGGACCTGGCTGGTTATCGTGGCGGCACCCATCTCCATCACCCGGGTACCGGACCAGGATGTTTCGAGCGCGGGAAAGGGGTAGCGATCCGCCGCGCCTGCCCAGGACGAGACAAGCGAGCCGGCGAAAATGACGATGGCAGTGGAGAATCGCAGCATGAAAAGCCCCTTTGATTTTGGCGTTCGGCTGTTGCCCGTCAGGTATAGTCAGCGTCTCGCGCCGATGCCAATCCAGGCATTGCAATCAGTCACTTAGGGGCGCATTTTGGCGGAAGCAGGTAACCCCATCGTGGTCCGGACACCATCGGCCCGGCGGGCCCGGGAGCTGGGCCTTGTCCTTGCGGCGGCCGGCATTCGGGCTTTGCAGTCGGACCTGGACGGCGAATACGTGTTGTCCGTGCCCCAGGCCGATCTGGAACGGGCCAGATCGGAAATCTCTGCCTACCTGAGCGAGGCAGCCAACGTCCCCGCTCCGCCGCCACCACCGCCGCCGGTTGTCGGCAAGGCAGTCCCCGGGGCGCTTGCCTATGCGCTGGTTCTCCTCGTTGCCTGGCGCCTGCAAAGCGGTTTTGCCGGTGGCGTTGACTGGACTCGCCTGGGGCGGGTCGATGGCGCCGCGATGTTCCAGGGAGAATGGTGGCGTGCCCTGACCGCGCTGACATTGCACGCGGATTTCGGCCATCTCACCGCGAACCTCGTGTTCGGCACCGTGTTCGGAGGACTCGCGGCCCGTTACCTGGGTACCGGCTCGGCGTGGCTCGCGATTGTGATTGCCGGAGGGCTCGGCAATCTGGCGAACGCCTGGCTGCACGGCCCGGACCACCGGTCGATCGGTGCTTCGACCGCGGTGTTCGCGGCCCTGGGTCTGCTCGGCGCCTACATCGCCAGGCATCGCCACCGCGGCCCCGGCCGCTGGGCCGAACGCTGGGGCGCACTGATCGCCGCGGGCGCGATTCTCGCCTACACGGGGTCGGGGGGAGAGCGCACCGACGTGGGGGCGCATCTCACCGGCTTCGCCGCCGGGGGTTTGTTCGGGTGGGGTCTGGCCCGGACGCGACGGGCCGGGCCGGGTTCGGGTGTCTTTCAGTCCGCCTGCGGGCTGGCTGCCGCCGGGTGCCTCGCGGTGGCCTGGGGACTCGCGCTGACCCTCGGCTGAGGCTTTCGCCGCCCGGCGCCCGACGCGTCTTAGTCGAGTTCGTTGAGGGCCGCCAGCAAAGAGCCGCGGAGCTCGTCGAGGGCGGCGGAGAGGGCGTCGCGGCCGGTTTCCGACTGGCCCAGAGCGTCGAAATGGCTGTCCCAGGCCGAGAAGAGCCCGTTGGCGGCGGTGCCGACATCGGCCGGCATGACCATGGCCAGGTCCCGCAGGGTCGGGACGTAGGCCCAGCCGGCAAAGTCACCGTCGGCGCGGGACTCCCCCGGCCCGTAGTGGCTGCGGAAGACCACTTGCTCTAGTTCACCGGCCTTCAGGAGCATTTCGAACGCCGCGTGGCGGACATCGCGGTTGTCTTCCGTACGCTCGTTGCGCCACGTGTTGTAACCGAGGCTGCTGACGGCCACCACGAGGCTGATCAGCGCTACCGAGTGGCGGCGAAACTGTTCGATCAATCGGTCCACGACAATTCTCCGGGCTGTGGCCCGGCAGTAGACCCGGTTGCTATGGCCGTTGTTCCCTGGGTGCCGAACGGTCATGCATCGCGCTCTGGCGCTTGCGGGCGATTCTTCGCCCGAGCACGTCTTCGGCAAAACGCAGGGGTGTGCTGATCACCCGGGTAGCGGCCTCGCGTCCGGCCCGGATCAGTCCCCGCGCACCCCGGGCCGCCAACGTGGCCGGCGTGTCGATCAGCGCGGGCACGGTAAACTCGAATTCCGTGGCCGGCCCGTCCGACCAGAAGTCCCCCGGCTCGGCATAGCGGGCAATAAGTCTTCGCATGGGTTCGTTCGCGGCCAGCATGCGGCCGCGGGCCCGCCGCACGCCGGCCTCGGCCATTGCGGCCAGGAGCCGGTCGAGCAACAGCCGGCCCACGCCCTGCCCCTGCCATTCATCGACGACCGTCAGACTGATCTCAGCAGTCGACGGGTCATCCGGATCGCGCACGAAGCGGGCGAGCCCGGCGCCGGCACGTTCGCGCCCGGAGGGATAGAGCTCAATGGCGGCCAGGGGCAGATCGTTGTCGCCGTCGGCGGTCGCCAGGCGCTCGATCTCGTCGTCGGTCAGGTGGGTCTTGGCATAGCCCCAGCGGGTATAGCGGCTTTCGGGGCTCAGCTCCCCGAAGGCCTCGAGCAGCATCTCCCGATCGTCCGGCTTCCCGAGGCGGAGCCTCAGGCGACGCCCGTCCGGAAGCGGAAACTCTTCCCGATAATTCGGGGTGAAAATACGGTCCTCGCTCACAAGCATCTCCCGGCAGGCGGGCTGCCGGTTATCCTGCTGCATTGCAGCATAGCACGCGGCGGCTGTGGCGGCTAGCGTCGGGCGGTAAGCCGGCTGACCACCAGGATCGCCAGGCTGGACAGGAGAACACCGGGGACAATCTCATAAAGGTCGAACCAGCCGCCTTCGAGACCCTTCCAGACCACGACCGTCAGCCCCCCGGTGACGATACCGGCCAGCGCGCCGGCCCGGGTCATCGACGGCCAGTAGAGAGACAGGAGAATCGCCGGCCCGAAGGACGCGCCGAATCCGGCCCAGGCATAGGCGACCAGGTCCAGCACCTTGCTGTCGGGATCCGCGGCCAGGAGCATCGCCACCCCGGCAATGGCGATCACCGACAGGCGGCCAACCCACAACAGTTCCGCCGCGCTGGCCTGCGGTCGCAGGCGCCCCTTCCAGAGGTCCTCGGCAACGGCGGAGGACGCCACCAGCAGCTGGGAATCGGCCGTGCTCATGACCGCGGCCAGAATGCCGGCCAGGCAGATGCCGGCGATGACGGGATTGAAGAGCAGGGTGGCGAGATACATGAAGACCTTCTCGGATTCCGCCCCCTGCAAGGGCTCGGGGAGCAGGGCGATACCGATCAGTCCGGTGAGCAGACCGGCGACCAGGGCGATGGTGACCCACGTCATGGCAATCCGCCTGGCCGGGGCGATTTCCGCGGCCGACCTGGCCGCCATGAAACGGGCGAGAACGTGGGGCTGGCCAAAATAGCCCAGGCCCCACCCCAGCAGCGACATGATGGCGATCGCCGTCAGCGGCTCGCCGGCCACATCCGTGAGCGGGTTGGTCAATGCCGGGTTGGCCGTCGTGAGGGACTCTGCCAGCCCCGATGGTCCGTTTGCCTCGCCGAGCCCCAGCACCGTGACCGCCAGCAGGGCGCCGAACATCAACAGGCCCTGGACGAGATCCGTCCAGCTAACCGCCAGGAAGCCGCCCACGAACGTGTAGAGAACGACCACCGCGCCCCCCGCGGCCACCGCCCAGAAGTACGGCAGCCCGAAGACGGTCTCGAAGAGCTTGCCTCCCGCGACGAGCCCCGAGCTGGTGTAGAAGGTAAAAAACACCAGAATAATCAGCGCCGAAACCAGCCTGAGCAGGCCGCTGGAATCCGCGAAGCGGGCCTCGAGATAGTCTGGCAGGGTCAGCGCATCGGAATACCGCTCGGTTGCCTCGCGGAGCCGGGCGGCAGTCAGTTTCCAGTTCAGATAGGTGCCGCCGAGCAAACCCGTCAGCAGCCACGCGGACTCCAGCCCCGCAAGGTACGCGTAGCCTGGGAGGCCCAGCAGCAGCCAGCCGCTCATGTCCGAGGCCTGGGCCGAGAGCGCCGTGACCCAGCGGCCGAGACTGCGCCCGCCGAGGATGTAGTCCTTGAGGTCGGAGGTCCGGCGCCAGGCGGCGACGCCGATACCGATCATCACCGCGAGATAGGCGAGAAACGTCCACGCAACAGCCGTGCCGCCGCCGGAGCCGGAAGCAAACTGCAAGGTCAGCGCCTCGCCAGGCTGATCGTCATGCTTGCCGCCCGCTCGCCTTCGTCCGGCGCGGCGAGGCCTTGGCACGGCTCCTGGCGCGCCCCTTCTTCTTTGGGGAGGCGGTGACCGCGGCTTTCAGCTCCGCCCAGGCCGAGTCGATGCACTCCGTGAAGAACGATGGATCAGGCATGATTTCCCGGTCGGAGGTCACCGTCATCGTGAGTTCGCCGTTGTAGCTGACCAGGACGATAATCAGACCCATCCCGCTGACGATCGGCCCCAGTCCGCCCATCCAGACCAGCTCCGCCCCGTTGAGATACAGCGGCATCTGCGGTCCCGGTACGTTGGTGACCACGCAGTTGACCATGGGTGTGCGGGACAAGAGTGCCGCCTGGGTGATCAACCGGCCCGCCAGGGCCAGGGTTGCCGGCGGCGTGTACTTGTTGAGGTCGGTCAGCTCCCGGGCGCCTATCGCGTTCGTGATTTCCTTGGAACGGGAAGTGCCCCGCTGAACGGCGGCGAGCCGCTCCACGGGATCGACCACATCCGAGCGCAGCGCCACCCGCATCAGCGAAACCTGGTTGCCGCCGGTATGGCGTTCGCTGTCGCGGCGCACGTTGATCGGGGCGAACGCGACCAGCGACTCGCCCGGCAGCTCATCCTTGTCCTCGAGGTAACGGCGCAGCGCGCCCCCGGCGATGGAAAGCACGACGTCGTTGACGGTTGCGCCCGGCACCGCCTTGCGCGCCTCGCTGATCTCCGCAAGGCAAAAGCGCGTTCCCTCGAATACCCGGTGCGGCGTGATCTTGCCGTTGAAGCGCGTGCGCGGGACCCGCAGACGGTCATCGGATCCGTTGCCGGTCAGACGCTTCAGTACCGTCTGGGCTACCCCGGGGGCTGCACCGATGACGTGACGGGCCATGCGCACGGGGGTCACGATATTGTTGATGCCGGCGCGTACGAGAATGCCGGCCTGCCCGGGCCCCGGCTCGGGCCGCCAGCGCGTGCGCTTCGGCTTCGGCTGCGGTTTCGCACTCGTGTCGTGCATGCCGGCGGTGATTTCCTGCCCGGTGTGTCCGTCCACCGCGGCGTGATGCATTTTTGTAAACAGCGCGAAGCTGCTCTTGGGCAGCCACGGGATGTTGTTGAGCCCTTCGACGACGTACATTTCCCAGAGCGGCCTGTCCATGTCCAGGGGCCGGGAATGGAGACGGGCAATCAGGATGCAGAACTGTCGCCAGTCTCCGGGACGCGGCAGCGCAATGTGGCGGACATGAAACTCGATATCGAAATCGTCGTCGTCCACCCACCAGGGGTTGTCCAGGTCCAGCGGTACGCGCACGAGCTTACGCCGGAACACCGGAGACGTATCCAGACGCGACTCCACGTGAGCGAGAATTTCCTTGAAGCGGACCTTCCCGCCCGGGGCCGTGGACTGATCATAAATACACAGGCTGCCCACATGGGTCCGGCCTTTTGTGCTGTCGAGATAAACGAAACTGGCGTCCTGGCCGCTAAGCTGCTGCATGATCAACCTCGTAAGATGACGTCCGCATTATAGGCTCAGGCCAGGTCCCGGCCTGACGCCGCCCGTGGCGACGACCCGGCAACCAGCGAAAGCCCGGCCGGTCGGCCCGGACCGATCTGCCTCAGTGACCCGTTGGAGCTGCCCATGCCCGTGTATGCCGTACTGCTTCTGATCGTCGCCATCAGTGTCCTGCCCGGTGCGGCTTCGGCTGGGACCCCGGCGGCTCCGGGCTGGAGCGACGCCGACAGCCGGGCCGTTCTCGACCAGACTCTCGAACTGACCCTCGCGCCCGACCTGTCCCACCTCGATACGGACGAGGCGGCCGCTGTTGCTTTGTTGCTGGAAGCCGGTGGACTTGTGCAGGACATCTACGAGGACCAGAAGCACCCGGAAGCGCTGACCGCACGGGACCGCCTGCGGCAGGCCCATCAGGCGGCCCCGTCTCCGGAAACCGGTCGGCTGCTTCAGCTGTACCGGCTTGCCAAGGGACCCGTGGTGACAACGCCGGACAATCGCCGGGCAGCCTTTTTGCCGGTCGCTCCCGAGGTGCCGGGCCGCAATGTCTACCCCCCGGGCCTGTCCCGAGAAGCCTTTGAACAAGCCGCCGCGGTGACGCCCGGGCTGCGTTTTGCCCGTGGCAGCGTGCGCCGCGCGGGCAGCGCCGCACACACGGCCGACCGGCGTTTCCTGGCTGCCCGCCCCGGCCTGGAACTGCTGCATCCGGGCTTGGGGAAAAGCCTGGCCGAGGCCCAAGAGGGCGCACTGTATCTGGCGCCGTACTCCCTGGTCTACGCGGATCGCGTTGCGCGTATCGCCGCTCTCGTGGGAGCCGCGGCCGCCCGTCTGGCCGCGTCCGATCCGGACCTGGCGGCGTACCTTCGGCTGCGGGCCCTGGATCTGCAGAGTGAAAACTACGAGGCGGGCGATGCGGCCTGGGTGTTGGGGCGGTTCGGCCATTTGAACGTCCAGCTCGGCAGCTACGAAACCTATGATGATGCGCTGGCCGGCATCAAGGCCTTCTACGGCATGAGCGTATTGGTCCGCGACGAGAAACGGACCCGCGACCTGGCCGCCGACCTGGGTGGCTTGCAGGCCCTGGAGGACGCGCTGCCATACCAGCACAAAAAGCGCGTCAGGGAGGGCATCCCCGTGGGCGTATACCACGTGGTCGCCGATTTCGGCCAGGCGCGTGGCGCCAACACGGCCAGCATTCTGCCCAACGATGCGGATCACGCCCGCAAATACGGGCGCACCATTCTGCTTCGCTACAACATCATGACCCACCCGGCGCTGTTCGACCGCGCCCGAGGCGCCTTCGCGGCCGCCGTCGATCCCGAGTTTCACGGCGACCTGACCGCGGAGTCGCGATTCCGCCGCACCCTCTGGCACGAAGTCGGCCATTACCTGGGCGTGGACCGGACCGCCGATGGCCGGCGTCTCGGGGAAGCCCTCGGCGAATACGCCGATCTTCTCGAGGAGATGAAGTCCGACCTGGTATCCAGCTTTTCCGCGCAGCAGTTTGCGGCCGCCGGCCGCTATGACGAGGCGGATGTGCGCGGCATCTACGCTGCCGGTGTGCTGAGGGTTCTGCAGGATGTGCAGCCCCGAAGAGACCAGCCCTACCAGACCATGCAGCTCATGCAGTGGAACTGGCTGCTGGACCGGGGCGCGCTTGTGTGGGATAGGGCCAGCGGGCGGCTGGCGATCGACTACGACGCGTATCCCGAAGCCGTCGCCCGCATGCTCGCCGAGGTGCTGGCCATTCAGCGGCACGGAGATCCCCGACGCGCCGAGGCCTTCGTGGATCAGTGGTCCGGCTGGGCCCCGGATCTCCATGGCCGCGTGGCGGCATCGATTCGGGCGGCCTCCAGGACCCGATACACGCTGGTGCGCTACCAGGCGCTCGCAGAAAACCGCGCGGACGGGTCGCGATGACCCGCTCCCTGCGCGTTCTTGCCGGCGCCAATGCCTATCGGACGCTGCGGGCCGAGGGCCTGCGCTCCGATCTCTTTCGCCTGCTGGTCGGTGCGTCCGGCGGGCCGAAGTGGCTGGTGTTGAGTGGCCTCGACCGTGCGCTGGCGACCGGCTGGCTGGCCGGGTCCGGCCGCGAGGCACCCCTGTCCATGCTTGGGTCGTCGATTGGCGCCTGGCGGCTGGCCTGCCACGCCATGGCCGACCCGGTTGCGGCTCTCGACCGCTTCCTCGATGCCTACCTGGCTCAGCGATACACCAGCAAGCCGCCGCCGGCCGAGGTTTCGGCCGTGAGCGAGGGCATACTCCGACAGATGCTCGGCGCTGCCGGCGCCGATGAGATCCTGTCCCATCGTGCCTGTCGTCTTGCGGTGGTTGTCGCCCGAAGCCGCCACCTGGCCGCGTCAGAGACCGGCTGGGTCCAGGCGGCCGGGCTGGTCGGCGCAGCGCTGGCGAACTCGGTCAGCCGACGGGCCCTGTCCGGCTTCTACGAGCGCGCGCTCTTTGCCGATCCACGCGACCACGATCGTTATGCCGGCTTTCCGTCGCTTGTGCGCCGTGTCCACGCCCTGACACACGGCAATCTGCCGAGCGCGGTATTGGCCTCGGGCTCCATTCCCATGGTGCTCGCGGGTGTTCGGGACATCCCCGGAGCGCCCGGGGGGGTGTACCGGGACGGCGGCATCACGGACTACCATTTCGATCTCTCGTTTGCCCCCCGCGGCGGGCTTACCCTCTATCCGCATTTCTACAGCCACCTGACACCGGGCTGGTTCGACAAGTCGCTGGGCTGGCGGCGGGTATCGGCGCAGCGCCTCACCGATGCGGTAATTCTGTGTCCCTCGCGCGAGTTTGTGCAGCGGCTGCCCGGCGGCCGGATACCGGACCGCAGCGACTTTGTCGAGTTCGGCGACGCCGAGCGGGAGCGCCGCTGGCGCCGGGTGGTGGACGAGTCGATTCGCCTCGGCGATGATTTTCTGGCCCTGGTGGAACGGCCTGATCCCGGCGACTGGCTCGAGAAGATGGACGCAGGCACTTGACTTGTTCCGTTTCGTGTCGAAAGCTTCGGACCATTCGGGGACAGCGGTTATTTCGGGAGTAAATTCGTCCATGGTCGGGTCCGGCTCGCGCAGGGAAGTCAGAGCGCTGGAACGTCTGGTTCGGTCTCTTTGTGCCGAAGTGGAACTCGTGGCGACACGCGAAGCGCCCGGCAACCGCCACCGCGCATGCAACGAGACGGCGCTCCAGCTGGAGGCCTTCGAAGAGCGCCGCGAAGAAGCGCTGGCCGCCCTCAGACCCGGTGACGAACCGGCCATGTTCCGCATCGGCAGGCTAAAGCGCATTGCCGAGGCGCTGGCCTGTTCCCGGGACTTCTTTCGCCGGGCCATCTAAGCTTCAGCTGACCCGGGCGGCCGGAAGCCAGCCGTCGTGACCGGAGCGGTCCTGTCGCGCCGAGCCGCGCGAAATCTCTGTTCATCACCTTTTGTGTGGGCGCCCTCGCGACCTTGGCGATACCGGCGGCAATCCTGACCACGCCGGTGGTGCTGCGCCAGCCGAGAAGCTTTGCCCGCCTGCTCCCGGTCGTGACGGCGGTTGCCGCCGGTCTGGTGCTTGCCCTTGCAGCCGGAAGCCAGAGACCGGACCTCCAGGCCATCGCGGTCGCCGGGGCAATCGGTTTTGCCGCCTGCAATTTCTGGTACTCCCGCTTTGGGCGGGCACCCAGCGCCGTGCTGCTGCCGGGCGAACGTCTGCCGTAGTTCGAACTGGTGTCGGCGGACGGTTCGGTCATCGACTCGGCATGCTTCGCCGGCAGGCCGTGGCTGCTTCTGTTTCATCGCGGCAACTGGTGTCCGTTCTGTGTCGCCCAGGTGCGCGAGCTGGCGGCAATCTACCGTGCGCTGACTGATGCCGGAATCGGTCTGGTCGTGATCAGTCCGCAGTCGGAAACCCGGACCGCGGCCCTCGCCCGCCGGTTCGACGTGCCCATGAGCTTCCTGTCGGACCCGGGGGGGCGGGCGGCCGGTGCGCTGGGGATCGACGCACCAGGATGGCCCCCGGCCGGGCT
>JARFQW010000139.1 GCA_029287575.1 Gammaproteobacteria bacterium
GTCGTTGGTCTCGTGGGCTCGGAGATGTGTATAAGAGACAGACCAAGAACACGGCCTGGGAGACGGCAGCGGTCGACGACTTCAACGGTGACGGCCGGGCCGACGTGGTCCTGCGCAACCGGGATGACGGTCGCTGGTCCATGACCATGCTCAGCGGCACAGCCATCGTGGACGCCGGTCTGGTGGACATGACCCGTAACCTGGATATCCGGGTACTGGAGACGGCCGACTACAACAACGACGGCCGGGCTGACATCCTGATGCGTCACGTCTCCGACGTCTACGAGACGATCCGGTGGGTGATGTACCAGCTCGACGGCACAACGGTCCTCGAGGCCCGTCAGCCGGATGTCACCAAGAACCAGGACTGGAAGCCCGTCGTGGACTAGGGCGCACACGGCCCAGGGGATGGGGGCTCGCCCCCGCCCCGATCCGATCAGGCCCCGGCTTCGGCCGGGGCTTTTTTTGTTCCGGCCCCGGGGCAGCACGCACCGCCCCGGCTGATAATCCCCCTCCCGGCAGGCCCCGCGCCCCACGGCAGTACGACACAAATGGGCCGCCCGGAGGCCCTCGCTGCAATCCGTCGCCTTTCGGGGACCCGGCTTTGCGATAATCAGGGTATGAATGACCGTGACAGACCCTGAAAACCCGTGAGCGCGCTGTTCGTCGCCATCGCCGAGACCACCGAGGACCTCCGCGCCCTTGGCCGCTCGATTGAGCGCCCCGTGCCCCGCTCCCAGGTCCTGGGGGCGTTCAGCCGGGCCAGCCATGACGAACTCCAGCGCACGTCTGATCGCGCGGGCGGATTCTTCGTCTGGGGCGTCCGGCCCCGGTCGGACAGCGTATTGGCCTGGATGCAGATGCAGCAGGGCGATCACGTGCTGATCAGCAGCGTGAAACAGTACTGCCAGATCGCAACCGTGCTGGCCCGGTACCAGAACGAGCGTGCCGCCCAGGCCATCTGGCCTTCCGAGGGCACCAGCGAGCCGCGCGAATTCCTGTTCTTCCTCGCTGAGCCCGTCTCCATCGCCATACCGCGCAAGGAACTGGCGGAGTTCATCCCGGAGGTCCCCGGGGAGCTCGTCAAGGTGGACGACCGCCAGATACGCCATATTGCCGATCACTTCGGATCAGTCGAACAATTCCTGCGCAAGCGGATTCTGAAGCGCCCGGGAAAAGCGCCGGCCCTGGATGTCAGCCGCCTGATGAGAGTCGCCGAGGACATCGCTTCGGAGTCGGGCGCCTTCCGCGCTCACAGCGTGACCGAGGGCCGCCGGCTGGAGCTCGAAGCCATCATCCGGCGGCGCGGACATACGCCGCTTCGACAGCGGCTGATCAAGGCCTACAAGGGGCGCTGCGCGGTGACCGGCTGTGCCGTGGAAACCGTCCTGGAGGCCGCGCATATCAGTCCTTATCTGGGTGACCGCACCCACGATCTCTCCAACGCCCTCCTCCTGCGTGCTGACGTCCATACCCTGTTCGACCTGGGCAAACTGGGCATCGACGGATCGAATTTCTCCGTCGTGCTGACCGAAGAACTGGTCCATACCAACTACCGGGTCCTTGCCGGGCGCAAGATTCGCCTGCCCGAGCGCATCGAGGACCGGCCCGGCCGGGACGCACTGGAGGCTCATCGCTCCACCTGGGGGCTGTAAACAGCCGACCGGTTCTGGCAACCCGCTGCCCGCCCTGGCCCGCTCCGCTCGCCTGCCGGCGCGGCGTCGCACGCGACCCACTGGCCGGGCAAGGCCCTCGACCTGTCATCCCGAAGCCGGCCGGGGTTGTCGATCGGCATCGGCGAACCTGTGGACCCGGCGGGTCCTGTGCCGCGGCGCAATCCCGCCGCATGGCCCGGTCCGGTGCGGCGGACTGAACTCGATTTGGTAAATAAAGCTACGTATTTACCGTATTGCGAATCATTCGTATTTGCATTAGCCTTTCCGCATCGCCCACTCAACGGAAATCCATCGAATGTCTCTCACCCGAACCCTCGTGATGATCCTGGCCGGCGCTGCGGCCGCCCTCCCCGCCGCCGGCCAGGATGCATCGATTGCCGGCGACGCCACCGCCACGCCGGCAGCGGTCACCCTGGACAGCATCACCATCGTCGGCAGTGCCGATGCCGCCCGCGACACTGCGGGATCCGCCCAGTTCATCGGGCCGGAAGAACTCGACCGATTCGAGTACAGCGACATCCAGCGGGTACTGCGCAGCGTGCCGGGCGTCTATATCCAGGACGAGGAAGGCTACGGGCTGCGGCCGAACATCGGCATCCGGGGGTCGGGCCTTGACCGTTCCAGCCGGATCGCGCTGATGGAGGACCGGGTCCTGATCGCTCCGGCGCCCTACGCTGCCCCGTCGGCCTACTATTTCCCCACCCAGCGCCGGATGTCAGCGGTCGAAGTCCTCAAGGGGCCGTCGTCCATCCCTGTCGGGCTGCGCACCACCGGCGGCGCCGTGAACATGCTCTCCACACCGATCCCCACAGGGTCCACCGGCCGGCTCGACGTGGCCGGCGGGCCTGACAGCAGTCGCGACGTCTATGGGCATTACGGGTGGTCCGGCGACAACGTCGGCTTCATGGCGGAGTTCGTCGACCAGGACACCGAAGGCTTCAAGGACCTGGACCGCAACGACAACCAGAACGACACCGGCTACGACCTCAATGACTACTTCGGCAAGTTCCGGGTCAACAACGACCCGTCGTCCCGCTGGTATACCGGGGTCGAGGTCAAGTTCGGCTATACCCGTCAGAAATCCAATGCCTCCTACCTGGGCCTGACCGACGAAGACTTCGACAAGGATGCCTTCCGCCGCTATGCGGGCTCACAGTTCGACCAGCTCTCCGCCCGGCACTGGCATCGTCAGGCCACCTGGTTCCTCGAGCCGGCCGACGCCGCCTGGGGGCTGTCGGTCACCGCTTACGACATGGACTTCAGCCGGAACTGGTACAAGCTCCAGTCTGTGGGCGGGACCGGCATTTCCAGCATCCTCGAAGACCCCGACACCTATGCCAGCGAGATCGACTGGATCCGTGGCGGGGACAGCCCCGACGACGCCCTGGTTCTGCGCAACAACAACCGGGACTACTACTCCCGCGGAGTGCAGGGTGAACTCAGCTACGCGGTGGATTTCGGTTCCGTCAGCAGCAACTGGACCGCCGGAGTGCGTTTCCACGAGGACGAAGAGGACCGCTTCCAGAGCGAAAACGGCTATCGGATGACTGACGGGACGATGACGCGCACCTCCGACGGTGCACCGGGTAGCCAGGCCAACCGGGTCGGCAAGGGCAGCGCCTCATCCGCCTTCGTGCAGAGCGACCTGAGCTGGCGGGCCTGGACGTTCTCCCCGGGCGTGCGGTTCGAGGACGTATCTCTTACCCGCAAGGACTTCGCCGGCGACGATCCCGACCGGGAGAACGGCCCGACCCGCAAGCGCCGCAACCGCATCACCGAAACCCTCGTGGGCGCATCCGTCCTGCGCAGCTTCGGACCGAGCTGGCGCGCGTTCGCCGGTGTCCACGAAGGCTACAACCCGCCGGCTCCGGGCAGCGACTCCGATCCCGAGGAAAGCATGAACTACGAGGCGGGCCTGCGCTACATCACGGGCGGTCTGGCTGCCGAGGCGGTGGCGTTTTACACCGACTACGACAATCTCGTCGGCACGGTAACCGAGTCCACCGGCGGCGGCGGAGAAATCGGCGACCAGTTCGACGGCGGTTCGGCCCACGTTACCGGGCTGGAACTGCTGGCTGACTATCGCATCAGCAACGTCGGCGGTTCCGGGCTCAGCATTCCCGTGGGCGTCTCCTGGACATGGACCGCCGAGGCGGAATTCGACAACAGCTTCGAGAGCGATTTCGATCCCTGGGGAGATGTGCAGGACGGTGACGAGATCCCCTACATCCCCGAACACCAGGGCCGGGTCTACGCCGGGCTGGCGGGAAATCGCTGGGAGATGAACGTCAACGTGACCTACCAGGACGAGGTTCGCACGGTCGCCGGCAGCGGCTCGATCCCTTCGGACGAGTCCACCGACGACTTCCTGATCGTCGACCTGCTGGGACGCTGGGACGCAGCCGACTGGGTGAGCCTGGTCCTCCGGGTCAACAATCTGTTTGACGAGACCTACATTGTCTCCCGCCGCCCGGCAGGCGTGCGGCCCGGCATCGACCGCCAGGCCTTCGTGGGCGCAAACTTCCACTTCTAGTTTCCAGCCCGTTTTTTCCACCGGCGGCGCGGAAATTCTGCGCCGCCGGTTTGGCATGGGCGAATCCAAGTACAATTACTGTAACGAAAAAGACGGCAAGTGGCGTCGGGTGCGACAGCTCCGCTGCTCTGGCAGCCATTCGTTTCAAGGGCTTGGGAGGCAGGACGCCGTGTCGCGTATTTCCACACTGATCATTCTCGCCCTCGCCGCTGCGGCACTTGCCGCCGGCGTTTGGCTGTGGCGCGATTCCGGCCAGCCGGCCACGACCGATTCCCGCGGACCATCCAAGCCCGTCAAGGTCATCACCGCGAGTGCCGAGACCCTGGACTTCCCGTCGGAAATCGAAGCGCTCGGGACCACACGGGCGAAGGACGCTGTCGAAATTACGTCGAGGTTTCCGAATCTCGTTTCCGCGATTCGCTTCGAGGACGGCGACCGGGTCGAAGCCGGCCAGATTTTGGTGGAACTGGAAAATTCCGAACAGCGGGCCCAGCTCGCCGAAGCCCAGGCCCGGGTCCTGGAGAGCAAGAGTCAGTTCGA
>JARFQW010000153.1 GCA_029287575.1 Gammaproteobacteria bacterium
CGGTCCTGTTTCTCGTGGCGGACGATGCCGACTTCGTGACGGGTTCGACCCTGTCGATCAACGGCGGCCAGCACATGTACTAGGCCGGGCCCGGGGTCCTTGCGCGTACCCGACAGCCCGCACGGACCGCGGGATACGGGCGCGCCGGGATCCGAACCGGTCAGATCGCGTGGGGAGATGACAAAGCACCCGTTCGCCCCGGGTTCCGGCGAAGGCACCGGCGGGCACCCGCCCGGCCGCGAGTCAGGAGGGACCGGGCCGGCGTCCCGGGCGCTGTCATTCCCCTGCCAGGACCCTCCGGAACAAACAAACACCCGGCCGCCCGATGAGCGGCCGGGTGTCTTTTGTTGACGGCCGGCGCCTAGATATCCCGCTTGTCTCGCAGGGTCTGGCGAACGTAGTGCCCGGGGGCCGGCTCGATCGGCGGATAGTCCTTGCTGCCCGGCGTCCGCGCCTTGACCCGTCCGCCCGAATACCGGTTGACCCAGCGAATCCAGTCCGGCCACCAGGAGCCGGGGTGCTCCTTGGACGACTCCAGCCAGTCCTCCGCGTCGGGCGGATTGTCCTTGGCCGTGCGGTAGCCGTACTTGGTCTTCGTGGGCGGATTGATCACGCCCGCGATATGGCCTGAGTTGCCGAGCACGAACTTCGTGTTGCCGCCGAACAGCTGGGTCGCCTCATAGGTGGTCTTCCAGGGCGCGATGTGATCGTCCCGGGTTGACAGTACATAGGACGGCACGTCGACGTTGGCCATGTCGATCGGCTCTCCCGCCAGCTCGATGCCACCGGGCTCGCGCAGGCGATTGTGCATGTACATATTGCGCATGAAGAACGTGTGCGCCGTCAGCGGCATGTTCGTCGCATCCTCGTTCCAGAACAGCAGATCAAAGGGCATGCGCGGTTTGCCGAGCAGATAGTGATTGATGATAAACGACCAGATCAGGTCCGGCGCCCGCAGCATCCGAAAACCCCAGGCCACGTTGTCGCCCGGAATGTAGCCCTTGCGGCGGCCGACCTTTTCCAGGCGCTTGACGAGCTTCTCGTCAACGAAGACCTTGACGTCGCCCACGTCCGTGTAGTCAATGAGCGTCGTGAGGTAGGTACCGGACTTGATCGGCTGCCGGCCCTTCGCCGTGAGCCACGAGATTGCGCAGGCCAGCAGGATGCCTCCGAGGCAATAGCCGAGCGCATTGACCTCGGCCTCGCCGGTAATCTCCTCGATCGCCTCCAGCGCGGCCAGGGGACCTTCGGTAAGGTAGTCGTCGAAGGATTTGTCGGGCGCGTCCTCGTCCGGATTCCGCCACGAGATCAGGAACACCGTCTGCCCCTGCTCCACCGCCCAGCGTACGAAGGAGTTGTGCGGCTGCATGTCGAGCACGTAGTACTTGTTGAGCCAGGGCGGAATAATCAGCAGTGGCCGCTTCGCCACCTGCTTGGTGGTGGGCGTGTACTGGATCAGTTCGATCAGCTCATTCCGGTAGACCACTTCACCCGGCGTGCAGGCGATGTTCTTGCCCACCTCGAATGCGCCGAGATCCGACATGCTGATGCTGAGCCGGCCGTGGCTCAGATCCAGGTCCTGCCACAGGTTCTGCAAGCCACCGACGACATTGCGGCCCTTGGTCTCCACCGTGGCTTCCAGTACGTCCGGATTCGCCAGCGGGAAATTCGCCGGCGCCAGGGCGTCGAGAAACTGCGCGGTGTAGAAGCGGACCTTGCGGCGGTCTTCCTCGTCCAGGCCCGGCGTATCCTCGATCAGGCGCGACAGTGCCTTGACGTAGCTGCCGTAGCTCTGCCGCATCAGGCTGTAAGGCAGCTTCTCCTGCCAGGCGGCGCTGGAAAAGCGCCGGTCGCCGTTGAGCTTTGGCGCCTCCACTTCCTCGCCGGCGAGCCGCCGCATGACGTCCCGGGAGATACCCAGCCAGTCAGCCGCAAAGCCGGCGCTGGTTTTCAGCGGCGCCGTCGGATGCTTGATAACGTTACCCAGCCAGCGCGCGTAGGCGCCGCCCACGTCCTTCGACATGTGCGCCAGCAGCCGGCCCATTTCGTATTGCGACCGGAGATTGTCCGGTTTGATTGCTTCCAGCATTCGGTGCCTTCTTTTCATGACCTGTAATTCGTTTTCAAACTCTTGCAGGCGTCAGAGCCGTTCGAACACCGCGGCGATACCCTGCCCGCCGCCGATGCACATGGTGACCAGGGCGTAACGGCCCCCGGTGCGCTGCAGTTCGTGCACCGCCTTGACGCTGATGATCGACCCGGTCGCGCCGATCGGGTGACCCAGCGAGATCCCGCTGCCGTTCGGGTTGGTCTTCTCCGGCGGCAGGCCCAGGTCCTTCGCCACGGCCAGCGCCTGCGCCGCGAACGCCTCGTTCACCTCGAAAACGTCGATGTCGTCCACGGAGAGACCAATACGGTCCAGGAGGCTGCGGGTCGCCGGCACGGGGCCGATGCCCATGTATTTGGGCTCGACACCCGCGAAGCCATAGCCGACCAGGCGGGCGAGGGGTTTTGCGCCCCGGCTCTCGGCTGTGTCGGCAGCCATGAGCAACAGCGCCGCGGCCGCATCGTTGATCCCCGATGCGTTGCCGGCCGTCACCGAACCGTCTTTCTTGAACACGGTCCGCAGCTTGGCCAGCGACTCCGCGGTGGTGCCTTCGCGGACGTGCTCATCGGTATCGAAGACCACGGTATCGCGTTTCTTCCTGATCTCGATGGGTACGATCTGATCCTTGAAATAGCCTGCGGCGACGGCCGCAGCAGCGCGGCGGTGGCTCTCCGCGGCCAGGGCATCCTGTTCCTCCCGGGAGATGTCCCACTTGTCAGCGACGTTCTCCGCGGTGATGCCCATGTGGCAATCATCAAAAGGATCGGTGAGCGCGCCGACCATGGCATCGATGACTTCCGCGTTGCCCATCCGCTGGCCGTTGCGCAGCCCGGGGATCCAGTACTGGCCCCGGCTCATGCACTCCGCGCCGCCGGCGATGGTGCAGTCCGCGTGCCCCAGCTCGATCAGCTGAGCGGCGGATACGATGGCCTGAAGCCCGCTGCCGCAGAGGCGGTTCACGGTAACCGCCGGCGTTTCCACGGGGAGCCCGCCGTTCACGGCCGCCACCCGTGACAGGTACATATCCCGGGGCTCGGTGTGAATGACGTTGCCGAAAACGGCGTGCTGGACGTCGCCGGGCGCAACGCCGCCGCGCTCGACGGCCGCCTTGACGCAGGCCGCCGCAAGATCCGTGGGTGGCGTTCCCGCCAGGCTGCCCGCATAGGTTCCGATCGCCGTTCGGACAGCGCTCACCACCACTACGTCTCGTGATTCAGACATTGCTCTCCCCCTCTCCACAGTCGCTTGTTTCCTCCCGGACACTGCTCCGGGCCGGGTACATCCGGCCAGACTGCCAGCCAGCGGCCTGTTCCGCCATTAGACATCCGGCGCATCGTCTCTCGGACCGGCATTTTACCCGCCGGGTTCCGACTGCCGGGGTCCCTGTACGGACGGCCCCGACACGAAAAAGGCGGCAGCCCCCTGGGGAACTGCCGCCTTGTCTTCACGCGTTGGCGATCCGGGCCTCAGGCAACCTTTTCGGCCGCCGACTTCACGGATTCGTACGCCTCACTCAGACCCTTCTGGGCTTCGGCAAAGCTGCTCTGGCCGAGCTCGGTAAGCTCCTGCTGAACGTCAGTGCCCGCTTCGATAGCGGCCTGGAACCGCTGCTGGGCACGGCCGGCATATTCCTTGGCGATGCGGGTCTGGGCCTCGAAATAGCCCGCCGGCCCGTCGCTGTCGGCCAGCGCGCGCAGTTCGTCCACCGCGAAATCCATGACGTCGCCGGCGATATCCAGATTCCACTGGACGGCCTTCTCGGCGGCGCTCATACCGAATTCGCTGAGCTGGTTGAACGGCGCAAACGTCTGCTTCATGGAATCAAAAAATTCGGTTTCTTTCGTCATCTCACACCCCCGGTTCGGGTTGGCCTAATTTACACCCCGAAGCTTAGAGCATTTTTTTGTGCAATGCAAAATTACTTTGGCGAAATATGTCAGATCCGATATTTATCAGTCAGTTAGCTATCACTATCGTCATTCGGCTTGTTTTGCGTTGCGGAATCCAGCGATCGGACCAGGTTCTCCCCGAGCTCCTGCCAAAGGGCCAGGTTGCGCTTCGTGAGATCCGTGATCGGGTTGTCCGCCACCAGTTTCATCATCTGATCCTGGAGAGACTCCTGCTGGCTGACGAACGCCGAGACGCTGCGCTCCAGGTAGGAGCCGAGAAAATCCTGCATGGCGCCGCCATAGAATCGGATCAGCTGCTGCAGGAGATCCGCCGACAACAGCGGCTTACCCTGGGCCTCCCGCTCCACGATGATCTGGAGCAGGATGCTGCGGGTCAGGTCCTCGCCGGTCTTGGCGTCTTCCACCCGCACGCTGCCGCCTTCGACAATGATGTCGCGCACCTCGTCGAGGGTGACGTGCCGGCTCTCCGACGGGTCATAGAGCCGGCGGTTGGCGTATTTCCGAAGTACCCGGGTAGCCATCAACTCATGTAGTAACCACCGTTGACCGACAAATCGGCCCCGGTGATGAAGCCGGCCTTGTCCTCGACCAGAAACTGGACCGCGCGGGCAATCTCCTGCGGCTTACCGAAGCGTCCCACCGGAATCTGCTCGCGGATCGTGTCGCGGATCGCTTCGGGCACCTGCATGATCAGCGGCGACTCGATGTATCCCGGCGAGATCGTGTTCACGGTAACGCCCTTGCGGGCCACTTCCCGGGCAACCGCCATCGTAAAGCCGTGAACCCCTGCCTTGGCCGCCGAATAATTGGCCTGTCCGAACTGGCCCTGCTGACCGTTGACCGACGAAATGTTCACTACGCGGCCAAAGCCCCGGGTGACCATTCCGGCCAATGCGGGCCGGGTCACGTTGTAGACGCTGTCCAGATTGGTTCTGAGCACCGCCGACCACTGGTCGGGTTCCAGGTTCAGCAGACGCGCATCGCGCGTGATCCCCGCGGCATTCACCAGAATATCCACGCTGCCGTGAGCCTCCTCGACCGCCGTCACGCCGGCCACGCTCGCCGCATAATCCGATACGTCAAAGGGAAAGAGATGCACATCGGAATGACCGTTCTTGAGGCTGTTGACCCAGGTCTGGGCGGCCTCCACGTCCCCCGGATGACAGTTGGCGGCGACGGTGCAGCCGACCTCCGCCAGGGCCAGACAGATTTCCCTTCCGATCGCTCCGGTGCCACCCGTTACGAGGGCCACGCGCTTGGTCATATCATCTCTCCAGATGTCGCTGATTCATGGAACTATAGCGCCGATTCTTGTGCAGCGCAAAATACGGGCCGGGCCGCCCCGTGCGGCGGAATTGCAAGAACACTTAACGGAAACAGTTACTTAAAGTAGATATATCTGCACAGGGGAGTCAGATTCGTGCGCCGCGCTAGCCTTTGGAGGCTTTCCGAAGCGCCTCCAGACCCTCCCTGAGCCGCGCCAGATCAGCCAGACTCCGCTCCGTGTCATCAATCGCACGGCGCGCGGCGGTGGCCCATTCGGCCGGCGCGCCGGCGTCGAACCGGCCCAGGACCTGTTTTTCGACGCCCTTCTTCGCCTTCAGCCGGTGCGCCCGTTCCAGCAGGCTCACCGCGTCGACGAGCCGGTCGAAGTCCGTCGTATGCAGCCGGACATGGAAGTACTCGCCCTCGGGCGCAAATGACCGGTCGACGAGTTCCGGCGGACGCGGCGCACCCCCCACAGGTACCGTGAGGGTCTCTTCGACATTGGGGCGTCTGGCGTGGCTCATGGATAACCGGCTCGGAGGAGGCTATGGCCATCCTATGAGCCCGATCCAAGCGCCGGGAGTGCACGGATCACAACCCGCTGCCGGAGCAGGCCAAGCAATCAGCACCTAAGCTCACGACCCTGCAGGACCGGATGAGGACACAGTTCATGAAGCAGTATTTTCTCGTTTTCCGAGCCGCCGATGGCCGCGGTCAGGTGCACATCGTGGTCAGCGCCACCGATGAGGAACAGGCTCGCCGCATTGGCGGCGAAATCGAGAAACAGCCGGAAGTGGATCTGGAATTCCGCCGCGCGAGACACCTGACCCAGGGCGATCATCCCGCCTAGCCGCCGGACCCCGGCGGACACGAACCCGCGTCATTGGAACGGGTGTTCCCTATAGTGTGCCGATGAGCGCCGATATCGACAGCCGCCAGAGCAGGGCCCGCACGGCGATCCTCACCGTTCTCGCGATGACTGCCTTCGCCGCCAATTCCCTGTTGTGCCGCATGGCACTGGCCGACGGCGCCATCGATCCCGGGGCCTTTGCCCTGATTCGCGTTGCCTCGGGGGCGGTTACGCTCGCTGCGATCGCCTGGCTGACTCAGCGGCCGGTGAACTGGCGGCCCGACTGGCCGGCCGCCTCCATGCTGGCCGTGTACCTCGTATTTTTTTCCTTCGCGTACGTCGGGCTGACCGCGGGCACGGGAGCCCTGATCCTGTTCGGGGCGGTGCAACTCACCATGTTCGGCACCGCCCTGCGGGCCGGAGAGCGATTCCCCCCGCTGGCGTGGGTCGGACTGGCAGCCGCGGCCGCCGGGCTCGTGATCCTCGTCGCCCCCGGCGTATCGGCTCCCAGGCCCTGGCCCGCGGCCGGCATGGCGCTGGCCGGGATCGGCTGGGGCGTGTATTCCCTCATGGGACGCGGGGCGGGAGATCCCCTGGCGGCCACGGCCCGGAATTTCCTCTGGGCAACGCTGTTGGTAGCGCCCGTGGGGCTGTTCTACGCGGGTGTCGTCACAACCTCGGGCACCGGCGTCGGGCTGGCGCTGGCCTCGGGCGTGGTCGCTTCGGGCCTGGGCTATGTGATCTGGTATGCCGCCCTGGCGGGCCTCACTGCCGGGTCGGCCGCGACGGTACAGCTCTCCGTGCCGGTCATAGCCGCCCTGGGGGGCGTCGCGCTGCTCGGTGAATCACTCACCGTCCGGCTGGTGCTGGCCTCGGTGATCAGCCTCGGCGGCATCGGTCTGGTCCTGGCCCGTCGGAGGACAGCCGGCTGAACGCCCTGGGAGGCCGACCGTCCGGGACGGCGACCGGATTTTCAGTCGCTCCGGGGGTTCACCGCCGGGACACACACCGCTCGCCCCGAGGACAGGCGCTCGACCTCGACAGGCACGTCGTACACGGCACTGAGCCCCGCACCCGTCAGCACGTCGGCCGGTTCCCCGGCCGCCACGATCCGGCCGTCCTTCATCAGGGCAACACGGGTGGCGACAGCCAGCGCCTGGTCCGGATCATGGGTCGACAGCAGGATGCCGAGACCCCGCCCGGCAAGGCGGACGACCTCCGAGAGGAGCAAGGCCTGGTTGCCGAAATCCAGGCTGGCGGTGGGCTCATCCATGACCATCAGCGCTGCTTCCTGAGCCAGCGCCCGGGCGATCAGAACGAGCTGACGCTGGCCGCCGGAAATTCGTGTGTAGTCCGCTTCCGCGAGATCCGCGATCCCGAGGCCGTCCAGGCAGCTGTCCACGACCTCCTCGTCCCGATCGCCCGGCTGCGCCAGCGGCCCGAGCCGGGCGGTGCGGCCCATGAGAACCACGTCCCGGACCGTAAACGGAAACGGCGGGACATGAGCCTGGGGCACCCAGGCAATCGTTCGCGCGATCTCGCGACGGCCGTGCGCGGCCAGCGGCCGGTCTCCGAGCCGGATCTCACCACCCTGGGCCGGCAGCAGACCCATCAGGGTCTTGAACAGGGTCGTCTTGCCGCAGCCGTTGGGACCGAGAAGGCAACACACCTCCCCGGGGCTGATCTCCAGGTCCACGCCGGATCCGATGGGGCGGCCCGGATACCCGAAGGCGAGCCGGTGTGCCGCCAGGATCATGCCCAGCCCCTTCGGCCGCGCCACAGCAGCCACAGAAAAAACGGCGCGCCGATCACGGCGGTGAGGATGCCCAGCGGAATCTCCGTTGCCGTGAGGGTCCTGGCGAGGGTATCGGTAGCCAGCAGATAGACGGCGCCGAGCAGGGTCGCGACGGGCAGAAGAATGCCGAACGCCGGACCGACGAGCATGCGCGCAATATGCGGCATGACCAGGCCCACCCAGCCGATCACGCCCGCGATGGAGACCACGCTGGCGGTCATCAGGGTGGCACAGACGATCACGCCGATACGCAGCGGCCCTGCATCGATCCCCAGTGACTTCGCCTCCTCGTCGCCGAGCGCGAGTACGTGAATGCGCCAGCGCAGCAGGATCATCGGAACGAGCCCGACCAGCACGGCAGGCAGCACCGCCAGCACGTCACCCGCCTGCACCGCCGCGAGACTGCCTAGCAGCCAGAAGGTGATGGCCGGCAGCTGATCGTAGGGATCGGCCATGACCTTCAGCAACGAGGTCATCGCGCCCGCCAGGGCGCCGATCACGACCCCCGCCAGCACAAGCACGAGCACGGTATCCCGCCCCCGGACGGCCGAGGCAACCAGACCCACGGCGCCCACGGCCACGAGTCCGCCCACAAATGCGGACAACTGGATAGCCGCCACGGGCAAGGACAGAAATATGCCCAGCACCGCCCCGAGCCCGGCACCGGCGGACACGCCCAGGATGTCCGGCGAAACCAACGGGTTTCTGAACAGGGACTGGTAGCAGGCGCCGGCCGCGGCCAGAGCCCCGCCCACGAGCAGCGCCGCCAGCACCCGGGGCAGGCGAATCGAAAACAGCACCTGCCCGGCGGCCGTTTCCACCCCGCCCTGACCGGTCAGCCGGGACCACATCAGGGAGACGGCGTCGCCCAAGCTCAGCGGATAGGGTCCGATCATCAGGGCAGCCCCGGCCAGGAGGACAATGAGCCCGGCCAGGGTAATGGCAGTGACGTTGCGCCGTCGGTTGGAGACTACAGCCACTAGGGTGCCGCACCCCGCGCCCACTCCAGCAGCCGGTCCAGATCCTGGTCCGAGAGTTCGACATGGTAGAAGAGTTCGTAGAACGACCGGGTCTCGGCGCGCAGGTCTCGTTCCGTGTGCGCGGGATAGAACAGGCCGGCAAGCCAGGTCAGACCCATGAAGCGGTTGACGGAGGGTGGCCGGTCGATCCAGCCAAACGGCGCGGTCGGCGACAGAAACACCCGCCCCTCGCGCACCGCCGTTATGCCGGACCACAATGGATTCGAGCCGACTGTCCGGTAGAACACGGGGTCCCAGGTGACGATCGTGTCCGGGTCGGCGGCAATGATCTGCTCAATCGAGGCCTGAACCAGGCCGCGGCGGCCGTCGCCCGTGTAGGCCACGTTGCGGCCCCCGGCCCGTTCAATGATCTCGGTATTGATCGACCCGCGCAGGCCCGTCTCCAGACCCTCGGGGCCGCGCGCCAGGTACACCCGCGGGCGCTCGTTCTCCGGCACCCTGGCCAGGATGGCATCGACCCGCGCAAGCCGGGATTCCACGTCCGCGGCGAGGCGCTCTCCGCGCTCGGGCACACCGAGTGCGGCCCCGACCCGGCGCAGGGAATCGGCGGTATTCTCGAGCCGGCCGTCGAACAGCAGATAGGGAATCCCGGTTTGCCGCTGAACGCGATCCGCGAGCGAGATAAAGGTATCCCTGACCGAGCCGAAGTCCACGATGACGTCCGGGTCCAGAGCCAGCATCCGTTCGAGATTGGCCTCGCCGCCGCGTCCGGTCAGCATGCCGGTTTCGGGAAGATCCCGGTATTGGGGCGGCACGTAGGGCCGCTCCCAGGAGCGCAGGGCCCGGGGCCAGCCGGCCAGCGCATCCGGGCGCAGCATGTACACCAGAACCGAGGCGGGACCACCCGCGGCAAACACGGTTCCTATCTCCTCGGGCACCTGCACCTCGCGGCCGGCGGAGTCGGTCACCGAGCGCGCATCCGCCGGCGCCGGCGCCCCCACGGCCAGGACCAGGGCAAGGAGGACAAACATCGTGGAGACCGAGGACTTCATCGGACTGACCCGTTGACGAACGTCCCGCGCATTATGCCGGAGCCCGGTAGCGTTCCGTGCCTTTCCGGCGCCAGACCCCGCGCCCGGTCAGGTCCGGGCCCGGCACCAGACTCCGATGCCGGGGACACCGCTCACGCACCCGGAACGGACGGCCCCTAATCCCGTCGCTTCGCCAGCCATGCGTGTGACCTTGGCGGCCTGACCGCGGCGTGTCGCTCCCCCGGTCTGAAACCCCTTGGCGGGCCGCTGGGCGGGGCGACCGGCAATCCGGACAAGCCCGATCCCCGCCGCCGGGTCCGGGCCGGCTCACGTTCCGCCGGGACCCATGTATTCGGCGAGAAACCCCGCGTACGCGCGCGCCGCGGTGATCTGGTTTTCCTTCTTCAGAAACCCGTGACCCTCGTCATCGAACAGGACATATTCCACCGGCACATCGTTGGCCCGCACCGCGGCTACCAGCTCGTCGCTTTCCACCTGCAGCACGCGCGGATCATTCGCCCCCTGGACCACCAGCAGGGGTTTTTTGATGTTGCCGGCGTGAAACAACGGGGAGATGCGCTGGTGCCGCTCCTCGTCCGTGGCCGGATCACCCATCTCGTCATACAGCGCTTCCCGGAAGCTCTCCCACCAGGGCGGGATGCTCTTGAGGGTACGCACCCAGTTGGTTACGCCGAAGATGTTGATGCCCACATCGAACACGTCGGGACGAAAGGCCAGCGCCGCGGCCACCATGTATCCCCCGTAGCTGCCGCCGATGATGCCGATGCGGTCCGGGTCCACCCAGTCCCGGGCGGCGAGGAAATTCCTTGCCTCGACGATGTCGTCGAGGTCCACTTCTCCGTGGCGCCGGTCGTCCATCTGGTAGAAGGTCTTGCCATACCCGGAGGATCCCCGGTTATTGGCCATAAAAATCACGTAACCCTGGTTCAC
This sequence comes from Gammaproteobacteria bacterium, assembly GCA_029287575.1. Classification (GTDB taxonomy): domain Bacteria; phylum Pseudomonadota; class Gammaproteobacteria; order Steroidobacterales; family XN24; genus JARFQW01. Next base: position 10,891 of record JARFQW010000153.1, read on the forward strand.
CAGAAACTGCGCCGTGGCGCTGTACTGCACCCGGCTCTGGCCGCCCGGGCCGCCATGGACCCAGACCAGTGCTGGAGCCGGTGTAGCGGCGGTGGCGCCGGCTGGCCGGTACAGGATGGAAGGGATTTCCAGGCCGTCGAAGCTCGGATAGCGGACCACTTCGGCGTCCACAAGCGCGTCGGGATCGATGCCCGGGTTCATGGCCTCGGTGAGCTGCCGGGCCGTTCCGGCCGCCAGGTCAACGGCGAACAGGTTGGACGGCGAGGTGGCCGAGTTCACATAGACCGCCATGCGCGTTTCGTCCGGCGAAAAGCGCACGTTGCGCAGATCCCCCGGCGGCAGCTCGGGAAGCGCCAGGGGCTTGCCCGTCTCCCGGTCCAGCACGCTCACAACCGTGCGGGCGTCCTCGTTCACACCGGTTACCCGGTACCGGCCGGAGTCGGAGAAAAACAGAAAGACGACATCCCAGTCGGGCTGGAACTCGGGACGCCGCTCACCGGTTTCCAGGTCATAGGACCAGGCCTGGGTGAACTCCCCCTCTCCGTCGGTGCCGTAATACAGCGCCGACGCGGCCGGATCAAAGGCAAAGGCCCCATGCGAGACATTCCCCTCGTGAGGCGTCACGTGGATCAGCTCGGCGTCGGGATTGTCCCCGTCAAACAGGTAGATGTCGCTGTCCACGCGGGTTCGATTCTTCACCAGCGCCACGTATCGGCCATCCGGACTGACCGCCTGGACAGACCAGCTGTCGTTGTTCTCGAAGACCAGGCGCCGCTCGTAGTCGGCGACCGAATACTCATAAAGGTCGAAAAACTTTGGATCCCGCTCGTTGCTGGTTATCCAGAAACGACTGTTGTCCTTGCTGAACCCGACAAAGGCTGCCTTGAGATTTTCACCGGGCGTCAGGTCGCGGACCGATCCCTCGGTCTCGCGAACGTACACGTGGGTCAGCTCGTTCCCGCCTTCGTCCGCCGTAAACAGTAAACGGCCGTCCTCGGGAAACGCCGCGGCAATGAACTTTGAGTCGGTGTCGGAATTCGTCAACGGCTCGTCGGGACCGCCGGTGAACGGGACCTGCACCACGTTGACCACGCCGCTTTCGTCCGAGCTGATGAGGATATGTTCCCCGTCGTGGGAGAACGCCGCGCCGCGAAAAAGCGTGGTCTTGAAAAACGCCTCGGCCGGATAGCGAGGGGTCGCCGCCACCGGCGCGGCAGCCTCCGGGACGGTTGCCGGCTGCGCGGGCGTGGATACGGCCGGCGGTGGTTCGGCGTCGCGCCCGCAGCCGCTCATTACCATGCCGGCCGCCGCACAAAGCACAAACACTGGTGTCAGGCTGCCTGCCCGATCATTCCGTCCTCGAATCATCACACGCTCCTCGCAAAAAGACGCACCGCCAGGACTGCCGCTACGACAACAGATGGCCGCATTGTACGCAGGGTCGCAGGGCGCGCCTGACCGGCGCGGGGCAACGGCATGCGCCGGAACCGGCCCCCGGCTCATTGATTCAACGGACGGCGCAACCGCAATCGAGATCCAGCACGACCATTTCCCGCGGTCCGAGCAGCGGAAGCAGCAACTGGCCGTCCGGGCCGGCCTCGGCATGGCCGTCACCAAACAACGTGACCGGAGGCGCCTCGCCGGCTCGAACGCCGACATGCAGGTTGACGACCGGCCGGGGCGAGAAGTTCGCCACCACCAGCAGACGTGAATCAGCATGGGCTCTCAGCCACCCGATGGCGGAGTCGGCGCTGTCGCCCGCCAGCTCCACGGGCTCGTAGCCGCCGCGCGCCAGGGCCGGCTGGCCGCGCCGCAGGGAGATCAGCCGGCGGTAGACATGCCAGAGTGAGTCCGGATCGGCCTGCTGACTCGCCACGTTCACCTCGGCGGTCGCCTTGCGGTTCACCATCCATGGCGTGGCGCTGCTAAAGCCGCCGTCAACGGTCCAGGGCATCGGCGTGCGCTTCTCGGGATCCTCGTCTCCGGGCCCGTTCACGAGGCCGATCTCTTCCCCGTAGTAAACGAACGGGACGCCGGGAAGCGTCAGCAGGACACCGGCGGCCAGCCTCGCGCGCGAGGGGTTATTCCTCAGCTGGGTCATCACCCGGATCATGTCGTGATTGGTCAGAAACGTGGCGTCCAGCGCGTGCGCCGGATAAGCGCCGGCGACGTCGCACAGGGTATTCTGGACGAGCCCCGGTGTGTCCTCCCGCACGCCGCCGACCAGGGCGCCGGCCAGATCGAAATTGAAGCTCATGTCCAGCTCGGTGTGCGGACCGGGACCGAAATATTCAGCCACCCGGTCAACGCTGGTCCAGTTCTCTCCCACCAACAGCACGTTCGGATAGTCCTTTCGCACCGCCGTGGAAAACTCTCGCCACCAGGCATGAGTCTCGGGAGAACCGCCAGCTTTGCCTTCGTCTCCGGCCTCGACAATGTGGCGCGCGGCGTCGAGACGGAATCCGTCCACACCACGGGCAAGCCAGCGTCTCGCCACCGCTATCATCTCGGCACGCACGGCCGGGTTTTCGTAGTTGAGGTCCTGTCTCTTATACACATCTG
>JARFQW010000171.1 GCA_029287575.1 Gammaproteobacteria bacterium
AAGGCCAAGCATCTGCACAAGGAGATCGGCGACGGGCCGGCGGGCTGAAAGCGGACGCAATCGCCGTCAGCGAGCGGCGCGGAGGAGTTCGTTGATGCCCACCTTGGCTCGGGTCTTCTCGTCCACGCGCTTCACGATCACCGCGCAGTACAGACTGTAGCGACCATCGCTCGCCGGCAGATTGCCCGGCACGACCACCGCGCCGGCCGGGACCCGGCCGTAGCTGACCTCGTCCCGCTCCCGATCGTAGATGCGCGTGCTCTGACCGATGAACACGCCCATGGAGATCACCGCGCCCCGTTCGACGATGACGCCCTCCACGATCTCGGAGCGAGCGCCGATGAAGCAGTGATCCTCGATGATGGTGGGATTGGCCTGCAGGGGCTCGAGTACGCCGCCGATGCCGGCACCGCCGGACAGGTGGACGTGCGCGCCGATCTGTGCACAGGAACCGACCGTGGCCCAGGTGTCCACCATGGTGCCCGGACCGACCCAGGCGCCGATATTGACGTAAGAAGGCATCAGAACGGCGTCGGCGGCGACATAGGCGCCACGTCTCACGACCGCCGGAGGCACGACCCGGGCGCCCTGGGCCTCGAAACGGGCGGCATCCCAGCCCGTGTACTTGAGCGGCACCTTGTCGTAGCCCCGCGCCTCACCCAGGTCGACGACCGTGTTGGATTCCAGCCGGAACGACAGCAGCACGGCTTTTTTCAGCCACTGGTTTACCACCCAGCCGTCCGGGCCCGGTTCCGCGACCCGCCAGCGCCCTGAGTCCAGCCCCTCCAGGGCCTCGGTCACGGCGGCGCGCAGCTCCCCGGGGCATGCTTCGGGGGAATAGTCCGCCCGGTGCTCGAATCCGTCCTCGATCAAATGCTGGATAGGTTTGTTCATGATGCGTTTTCCACAAATCGCTTTATGCGTCGGGCTGCGTCCACACAGGCGTCGACCTCCGCCACCAGCGAAAGCCGGACGCGGCCGGATCCGGGGTCCCCATCCGGCCCGGGGCGGGACAGATAGGATCCGGGCAGTACGGTTACGTTCTCGGCCGCGAACAGGTCGCGGGCAAATTTCTCGTCACTGCCGGGCTGGTCGCTCCCCGGAACGCCGGCCCAGACATAGAAGGACGCCGGCGGCCGGCGGGCATCGAGCACCGACTCCAGGATCGGCATCGCCGCCGCATACTTTTCCTGATAAAGCACTCGATTCCGGCGCACGTGTGCTTCGTCGTTCCAGGCCGGAACGCTGGCGAGCTGGACGGCCTCGGGTACCGCACAGCCATGATAGGTCCGGTACAAACGGTAGTCCGCCATGACGCGAGCGTCTCCCGCGACAAACCCGGAGCGAAGCCCCGGCACATTGGAACGCTTCGAAAGGCTGTGAAATACGATGCAGCGCTCCGCACCGGTTCGGCCCAGGCGGGCGCAGGCCTCCAGGAGCCCGGGCGGCGGCGAGTCGTCGTCCAGGTAGATGTCCGCATAGCACTCGTCAGAGGCGATCAGGAAATCGTGCCGGTCAGCCAGTTCGATGGCGTGCCGGAGATAGTCGAGGTCCATGACCGCGCCGGTCGGATTGCCCGGGCTGCACAGAAACAGAATCTGGCAGCGATCCCAGCGGTCTTCGGACACCCGGTCCAGGTCCGGCAGAAATCCGTTGGCATCGACTGTGTCCAGATAGCCGGGTTCTGCGCCGGCCAACAGCGCGCCGCCCTCGTAAATCTGGTAGCAGGGGTTGGGCATCAGCACCAGCGGGGAACCCGCCGGATCAACGGCCGCCTGCACGAAGGCAAAAAGCGCCTCGCGTGTGCCGTTGACGGGAGGCACCTGCGTGTCGGGATCCACCATGCCGTCCGGCAGGCGGTAGCGCCGCTGCAGCCAGCCGGCCGCGGCTTCGCGGAGCTCGGGAAGACCCAGCGCCTTGGGGTAGTTGCCGAGCCGATCCTGGTGCTTCGCGAAGGCCTCGAAGATGAAGTCGGGGGCCGCGTGCCGCGGTTCGCCGATTGACAGGGAGATCGGCTCGCGGTCCGGAGGCGGCGAAATGCCCGCTTTCAGCGCCGCGAGCTTCTCGAACGGGTAGGGCATGAGGCGGGACAGCCTGGGGTTCACGTTGCCTCCTCGGTGCGCCTGACAGCTTCAGGCGGTTTTGCGCGTGGCATCCGGCGTGTCGTCCAGCCGTCCGGCAAGCCGCTCGGCGAGGTCCCGGCGGGTCGCCTCGTCCAGAACATGGCCACCCCGGTCGGTGACGAAAAATACGTCCTCCGCGCGTTCGCCGATGGTCATGACCTTGGCGGCGCGAAGCACGATGCCCGCTTCCACGAAGGCCTTGCCGACTTCAGACAGCAGGCCGGGCCTGTCGGCGGCGATCAGTTCCATGAGCGTGCGCTGGCCGGCCTCGTCATCGGAAAATTCGATACGCGTGGGCGTCGAGAACATGCGCACCTGGCGAGGCGCCTGCCGCGTGACCATCGGTGGGATGCCGTCGGACTCCTGCACCGCCCGGCGGATGGCGCTTTCCATCTGCCGCAGACGGCTGGCCTCGGTGATCTGGGATCCGTCACCCTCCAGAACGTGATAGGTCTGGATCGTCCGTCCGTCGGCAATCGGCACAATCCTGGCATCCTGGACGTTCATTCCGAGCTCATCGAAAACCGCGGTGGCGCGCGCGAACCCGTGGCGGTCCTCGCGGATGACGACCAGCACGCCGGTGACCCCCTGGTCGGGAAGGCGCTCCACGGCGATGCCTTCGGTGCTTTTGTCCTTGTCGAGCCGCACGAGGGTCCGGGTGTGCCAGGCAATCTCCTCCGGCGAATAGCGCAGGAAGTAATCATTCGTGAATGCCTGCCAGGCCCTGCGAATCCGGCCGCGGCGCACACCCATGGAGCGCAGCCGGTCGCGGGCTGAGTTCTGTGTTTCGGATATCAGCTGTTCCTGGTCCACCGGTTGCTCCAGGCCGCGCATCAGCGCTCGCCTGACGCTGTCGTAGAACTCCTCGAACAGGGTCTCCTTCCACGAATTCCACAGCTTCGGGTTGGTGCCCCTGACGTCGGCCACGGTGAGCACGTAGAGGTAGTTGAGATGGTTCTGATCCCCAACCTGGCGGGCGAATGCGTTGATGACCTCGGGATCGCGAATGTCCTTTTTCTGCGCCGTTATCGAGAAAACCAGGTGATGGCGCACCAGCCACGCGACCAGTCGGGCGTCATAGGGCGACAGCCCCTGCTCCAGGCAGAAGGACTCGGCGTCCACGGCGCCCAGTTCGGAGTGATCACCGCCGCGGCCCTTGGCAATGTCGTGGAACAGACCGGCCAGGTAGGCCAGCTCCGGCTTGGGCAGCGCCTGCATGATGCGGCTGCAGCGCGGCATTTCCTGATCGAACCGGGGCAGGGCGAAGCGGCGCAGGTTGCTGACGACGAACAGCGTGTGGGCATCAACGGTGTAGGCATGGAACAGGTCGAACTGCATGCGTCCCACCACGCGTCCGAAAGCGGGAATATAGCGGCCGAGCACCCCGTACAAATTCATCCGACGCAGTTCATGCGTAACGCCCTGGGGTGCGCGGAGTATGGCCATGAACAGCCTGTGGTGACGCGGATTCTGGCGGAACTCCTCGTCGATCAGCGGCAGGTTCTTGCGGATCAGGCGGATCGTTTCGGCGCTGACGCCCTTCACTCCGGTCTGCTCCTGAAGCAGGTGAAAAATCTCCAGCAGGGCTGACGGCGAGCGCTCGAATACGTCGTCGCCCGTGACTTCGAGAAATCCGTTGCGCACCTGGAAGAGCGCATTGACGGGCCGCGGTTCGGCCTCCGGTTCCATCAAAATGGCTTCCTGGAAGAGCTGCAGCAGCATCTCGTTCAGACGAGACAGCTCCATTACCGTCCGGTAGTACTTCTGCATGAACTGCTCGACGGCGAGGGTAAAGGTTGCGTCCTCGTAGCCGAATCGTTCCGCGAGGGTGACCTGGTGATCGAAGAGCAGCCGGTCTTCGCGGCGTCCGGTAATCGTGTGCAGGGCCCAGCGAATCCGCCAAAGGAATGTCTGCCCCGCCAGCAGGCGCCGGTACTCGTACCCGGTCAGAAAGCCCTGCTGGTGCAGCTGGTGCAGGGTCCGGGCGCCGAAGTGCCGTTTGGCGACCCAGCCTACGACCTGGATGTCCCTCAGGCCGCCGGGGCTGCCCTTGATATTGGGCTCCAGGTTGTAAGCCGTATCGTGGTAGCGGTGATGCCGGGCTTCCTGCTCTTCGAGTTTGGCCTCGAAAAAGGATCGCGAGTCCCAGATGGACTGAGGGCCGGTGGCGTCGGCCATGGCGTCGAACAGGACCTGGTTGCCGGTAAGCAGGCGGGCTTCCATCAGGGTCGTCGCCACGGTGATGTCCGCCTCGGCCTCGGTGACACAGTTGGCCACGCTGCGCACGCTGTGGCCGGCTTCCAGGCCGATGTCCCACAGGAAGGTGACGAAGGCCTCCAGCCGTTCCCGCCACTGGCTGGGCTCGTCCCCCGGGAACAGCACCATGATGTCGATGTCCGAGCAGGGGTGCAGCTCGCCGCGCCCGTAGCCCCCGACGGCCACCAGGGCCAGCGAATTGCCCGTGAGGTCCAGGTGCTGGCGCCAGGCCCGGAGGAGAATGCCGTCCACCATCCGGGCCCTGTCCCGGACCAGGTGCTCGACGGGTTCCTCGGCGTCGAAGCGCCGGTTCAGTTCAGCGGCAGTGGATTCCAGGGCGCGGCGGAACGAGGCCACGGGCGATTCCCCGTTGGCCAGGGCGGCATCCAGGCGCTCGAAAGTGTCTTCCGGTGATGCTGCGGCCGGAGCGGCGTCCATGGATCAGATTTCGCCGCTGGCGCCGAGGGTCATTACCTCGTAGCCGTCTTGGGTAACGAGCACTGTGTGCTCCCACTGGGCCGACAGGGAGTGATCCTTGGTGACGACAGTCCAGCCGTCGGGAAGCAGCTTCACGTGGCGGCGCCCGGCATTGACCATCGGCTCGATCGTGAAGGTCATGCCCGGCTGAAGCTCCAGGCCCGTATCGGGTCGCCCGTAGTGGAGCACCTGTGGGTCTTCGTGGAACTGGCGGCCGATGCCGTGACCGCAGTATTCCCGGACCACCGAGCAGTGGTTTGCCTCCACGTAGGTCTGGATGGCATGGCCGATATCCCCGAGCCGGATCCCCGGCCGGACGATGCTGATGCCGCGGCGCATGGCTTCGTGGGCAACGTCGCTCAGCCGCCGGCCCTGCACCGTCGGCTTGCCGACCTGGAACATCCGGCTCGTGTCCCCGTGGAAGCCCTCCTTGATGACGGTGATGTCCACGTTGACGATGTCGCCGTTCTTGAGTTTGCGATCGCCCGGAATGCCGTGGCAGACGACGTGGTTCACCGACGTGCAGATGGACTTGGGGAAACCGCGGTAGTTCAGCGGCGCGGGAATCGCCTGTTGCCGGGACACGATATAGTCATGACAGATCGCGTCGAGCTCCCCCGTGGTGACGCCCGGCGCGATATGATCGCCCACCATGTCCAGCACCTCGGCGGCCAGTCGCCCGGCCACGCGCATCCGCTCCTGGTCCTCGGCATTCTTGATCGTAACGGTCATTCGTTCCTCGGCGGGCGTTCCCCCGCCACCTGCGCTCGGCGAGGGCGGGCTATTGGGGCTGGAGCGTTGTGGGAAGCAGTCGGCTATGGTATAAAGCGCGCGCTTTTTTCGCAATAAATCCACACACGTACCGACACATCCGGCTGGGTGCCCACCGAAAAAGGGTTGGCGGATGGGGTACGTGGAGGCTCAACCCGAGGACTTTACTCATGTCTAGTATCTCCATGCGGCAGATGCTGGAGGCCGGCGTTCATTTCGGCCACCAGACGCGTTTCTGGAACCCCAAGATGGCTCCTTTCATCTTCGGGGAACGCAACAAGATTCACATCATCAATCTCGAGAAGACGCTGCCCCTGTACCGGGACGCGCAGGAATTCGTTCGCAAGCTGGTCTCCAACGGCGGGTCGGTTCTGTTTGTCGGAACCAAGCGGGCAGCGCGTGAAGCTATCCGCAGCGAAGCGGACCGCGCCGGAATGCCGTTCGTGAGCTATCGCTGGCTGGGCGGCATGCTCACGAACTACAAGACGGTCAAGCAGTCGATCAAGCGTCTCACCGAACTGACCGCGATGGAGGAGGACGGCACCTTCGAGATTCTCACCAAGAAGGAAGTGCTGGGCCTGCGCCGGGAAATGGCGAAGCTCGAGCAGAGCCTCGGCGGCATCAAGGACATGGCGGGTCTGCCCGACGCGCTGTTCATCGTCGACATCGAGCATGAGCGGATTGCGCTGAAGGAGGCCCGCAAGCTCGGTATTCCGGTGGTGGCCGTGGTGGACACGAACTGTTCACCGGAAGAGGTGGACTACATCATTCCGGGCAACGACGATGCCATGGGTGCCATCCGGTTATACACGGCCGGCATCGCCGACGCGGTGCTGGAAGGCAAGGATTCCGCTCCCTCGATTCCGGAGACCGAGGACGAGTTCGTCGAGGTGGACAGCGAAGGCAACGTCAAGAAGGCCGCCGCCGCCCGCAAAAGCTCTGGTGGCAAGGGCCGCGCCCGGAAGCCGGCCGCGAAGGCCCCCGAGGCGGGCGCTGCCGATTCAGGCAGCGCTACCGAGGAAAAAGCCGGGTCCGGGAGCGCCGATGCCGCGCCCGCGGCGGCCGACGCCGAACCGGCCGACACTCCCGCTACCGCGGCCGAGACCAAGCCGGCCGAGACCAAGCCGGCCGAGACCGAAGCCTCCGCTGCCGACGAAAAGCCGGCCGAGCCGGAGACGGTCGACGCTGCCGGGGATGAGCCCGCCAAGGCCTGATCCCCGCCCACGGCCGGGCACCGTGCGTGCCCGGTCCGATCCCTGGATTTCAGAGGTACTCAGCAGATGAGCATTTCCGCTTCTCTCGTCAAGGAACTCCGCGAGCGCACCGGCGCCGGCATGATGGAGTGCAAAAAGGCCCTCGTCGAAACCGATGGCGATCTGGAAGCCGCCGTCGAGCACATGCGCAAGACGGGTCTCGCCAAGGCGGACAAGAAGGCCGGCCGGGTTGCCGCCGAGGGTCTGGTGGCCCTGGCGGTGTCAGACGACGGTCACCGTGGCGCCATCGTCGAAGTCAACTGCGAAACGGACTTCGTGGCCGGCGGCGACGATTTCCGTGGTTTCACGTCACAGATCGCCAACCTGGTGCTGGAGAACGACCCCGCCGATCTCGAGGCCCTGTCCGCGCTTCCCATGAATGGCGGAACGGTGGAAGAGGTTCGCCGTGGCCTCGTGGCCAAGATCGGGGAAAACATCGGCATTCGCCGATTTGAGACCGTGCAGTCGGACGGCCGGCTCGGTCAGTACCTGCACGGGACCCGGATCGGCGTCCTGACCGCGATCACTGGCGGCGACGATACGCTGGCCAAGCAGGTAGCCATGCACGTGGCCGCCAGCAACCCCAATTACGTCAGCGACGCCGAAGTGCCCGCGGAACAGCTCGATAAAGAGCGTGAGATTCTGTCCGAACAGGCGCGCCAGGAAGGCAAGCCGGACGAAATCGTCGCCAAGATGGTCGAGGGCCGGCTTCGGAAGTGGCTCGCCGAGATCACCCTGGTGGGCCAGCCGTTTATCATGGACACCGACCAGACTGTGGGCAAGCTGCTGAAGGCGGCGGGTGCCGAGGTGAAGGGTTTCACGCGCTTCGAGGTGGGTGAGGGCATCGAGAAGAAAGAAGACGACTTCGTTGCCGAGGTGATGGCTCAGGTCCAAGGGGGCTGACGCAGCCCGAGGCAGGGAAGTAGGTTAGACTGTCCACTCGGGAACCCCGCTCATTCGGCGGGGTTCTTTTTACCGGTTGCCGGTCCCGGAAACCGGCGCCGGAGACGGGATAGTCAAACGATTCAGGGGGCACACGCGATGACGAGAAAGGTCCCGAAACGGATACTTCTTAAGCTCAGCGGCGAGGCGCTGCTGGGCGGGTCGGATTACGGCATCGACCCCGACACCCTCAATGCCATTGCCTCGGAAATTCGGGACGTCCGTGAAATGGGCGTGCAGGTTGCGGTGGTGGTCGGCGGCGGGAATCTTTTTCGCGGAGCGGGGCTCGCGGAGGCCGGCATCGACCGGGTCACCGGCGATCATATGGGCATGCTCGCCACCGTAATGAACTGTCTCGCCATGCAGGACGCGCTGGAAAAGCTCGGCGTCCATGCGCGGGTCATGTCGGCGCTGAAGATAAACGAAGTCTGCGAGGACTATATCCGGCGCCGGGCCATACGCCATCTTGAGAAAAGCCGGGTTGTTCTGTTGGCTGCCGGGACCGGCAATCCGTTCTTCACCACGGACACCGCCGCGAGTCTGCGGGCCACGGAAATCGGAGCCGACCTGTTGCTCAAGGCGACCAAGGTCAATGGAGTATTCTCTGCGGATCCCGAGAAGGAGCCCGACGCCATCCGTTATACGCGGCTGACCTTTGACCAGGTTCTGGCAGAGAAGCTCGGCGTGATGGATGCGACTGCTGTCGTGATGTGCCGCGATAACGACCTGCCGCTTAGGGTTTTCAACGTTCATAATCGCGGAGACCTGCTGCGGATTCTGCGCGGCGAGGATGTAGGGACGCTGGTGACCAACACCGAGACGGCTCGCGTGGCGGACTAGCACGGGGGATCTGGAATGCTTGATGACATCATGAAAGACGCGGCCGAGCGCATGGGCAAGAGCGTGGCGTCGCTGGAGCAGGAGCTGAAGAAGCTTCGTACCGGCCGCGCCCACACCAGCCTGATGGACCACATCACGGTGGAGTATTACGGCAGTGAAGTGCCCTTGAATCAGGTGGCCAACGTCACCGTGGAGGATTCACGGACCCTGTCGGTGAATCCATGGGAAAAGAGCATGGTTCAGGTGGTGGAGAAGGCCATCCTTACTTCCGACCTGGGGCTGAGTCCGGCGACTTCCGGCTCGGTCATCCGGGTGCCGCTGCCACCGCTGACCGAGGAGCGCCGGCGGGACATGATCAAGGTCGTCAGGGCCGAAGCCGAGGGCGCGAAGGTCGCGATCCGCAACATCCGGCGTGACGCGCTTCACCACGTCAAGGAACTCCTCAAGGAGAAGGAGATCACCGAGGACGACGACCGGCGCGCGCACGACGATGTTCAGCATCTCACCGACCGCTTCGTCAAGAAGGTCGATGAGGTGCTGGCGGTCAAGGAAAAGGAACTGCTGGAAATCTGAGGACCCGACAGTGGGGCGAGAGACTCGCAATCGTGTGCCCAGGCATGTTGCCGTCATCATGGACGGCAACGGTCGCTGGGCGAAGCGTCGCGCCATGCCTCGCCATGCCGGTCATCGGGCCGGGGTGAAGTCCGCGCGGCGCACGGTCGAGGCCTGTGGCCGCTCCGGGGTCGAGGTGCTGACCCTGTTTGCCTTCAGCAGCGAAAACTGGAAACGGCCGCCATCCGAAGTGGGCGCGCTCATGCGGCTGTTTCTCGAAGGTCTGGAGCGGGAGGTGGACGACCTTCACAGGAACGGGGTGCGCGTCCGGTTTATCGGTGACCGTGCCTGTCTGGCCGCCGAACTGGTCAGCCGCATGGAAGACGCCGAGCGTCTGACCGCCGCCAACGAGGGGCTCGTGCTTGTGATCGCCGTGGCCTATGGCGGCCGCTGGGACATTCTGCAGGCCACCCGGTCGCTGGCCGATGAGGTGGCCGCCGGACGTCTGGAGGCGGCGGCTATCTCGGAAGCAGACTTCGCGAGCCGCCTCCAGCTGCACGGCCTCCCGGATCCCGACCTGCTGATACGCACGGGTGGGGAAACCCGGATCAGCAACTTCCTCTTGTGGAATCTCGCCTACACCGAGTGTTACTTCACGCCCTGCCTCTGGCCCGATTTCGATGAACGGGAGTTCGCGGCTGCCCTGAGCAGCTTTGCCGGTGCTGAGCGTCGCTATGGCCTGACGCCGGACCAGATCGAAACGCCGGGGCTGGCTGGTGCGTGACCGTGTCGTTACGTCGCTGGTGCTCGGTTTCGGCCTGCTGGCAGTGCTGTTCATTGCGCCGGCGGGAATCGGCCTGGCGGCATTCGCGATCATGGTCCTTGTCGGTGCCTGGGAGTGGGCGGCCCTGGCGGGGGCCCGGTCCACGGGGATGCGACTGTTGTACGTGGTCATGGTTGCCGGACTCATGGCGGCGTGTTTCTGGACCGGCAGGGGCGAAATCGTGGCCTGGCTGCCCTGGCTGGCCCTGGCAGCCTGGCTGGTTTGCTTTGTTTTCATCCTTCGCTACCCGGTCGAACTGCCGCGTTTGTTGAGCGGCATCGTGGGGCTGGTAGTGCTGCCGGCGGGGTGGTGGTTTCTGTCCCGCATCCTTGCCGATCCCGACCTGGGGCCCGCCTGGGTGCTCACGCTCTTTCTGCTGGTGGCCTGCGCGGATATCGGCGCGTTTTTCGCCGGCCGCCAGTTCGGCCGCCGTCCACTCGCTCCGGCCGTCAGCCCCAAGAAGACCTGGGAGGGCGTGGCGGGCGGACTGCTCGCCGCCGCGCTGGGCGGGTTGGCCGCATCCCTGGTGTTCCAGCGTCCGCCGCTGGCGATGATGGGCATTGGCCTGACGGTTGCCGCCATCTCGGTGGTGGGCGATCTGACGATCAGCATGTTCAAGCGCACCGCGGGGCTCAAGGACAGCGGTACCTTGCTGCCGGGACACGGCGGGGTTCTGGATCGGACGGACAGCCTGCTAGCCGCGGTTCCGCTGTTCTTCGTGGCCGTCGGAGCGATGAGCGGCGCATGACAGGAATCAGCGTACTCGGAGCCACGGGGAGCGTCGGCCTCAGTACTCTCGACGTAGTGGGCAGACATCCGGACCGGTTCCGCGTCGTGGCCCTGACCGCCCGCAGCGATACCGCCGGCATGCTGGATCTCTGCCGCAGGTTCCGGCCGCAGCTCGTGGCCATGGCGGACCCCGACGCAGCGCGGCGTCTGGCCTCCGACCTCAGGGCAGCGGCCCTGGACACGGAAGTCGTGGCCGGCGAGGAGGGGCTCGTTGCAGCCGCGGGTCACCCGGCCGCGGATTACGTCATGGCGGCAATCGTTGGCGCGGCCGGTCTTCTGCCGACCCTGGAGGCGGCGCGCCGCGGCAAGCGGGTTCTATTGGCCAACAAGGAATCGGTGGTGATGTCGGGCCGGCTGCTGGCGGACGCGGCGGAGGCCTCGGGGGCATCGCTGATTCCCATCGACAGCGAACACAACGCGCTGTTCCAGTGCCTGCCGGCCGACCCGGCGGCGCGGGCGTCGGTCCGGGGGGTGCGCCGGCTCTTGCTCACCGCGTCCGGTGGGCCGTTTCTCGATCGTCCGCTGGGCGAACTCGCCGCCGTGACGCCGGAGCAGGCCTGCGCGCATCCCAACTGGGAGATGGGCCGAAAAATTTCCGTGGATTCCGCAACGATGATGAACAAGGGCCTGGAGGTGATCGAAGCCTGCCGGCTGTTCGCGGTCGAAGCGCGCCGGGTCGAGGTCGTTGTCCATCCCCAGAGCATCGTGCATTCGCTGGTCGAGTACCTGGACGGGTCCATGCTGGCGCAGCTCGGCAATCCGGACATGCGCACGCCGATTGCGCATGCCCTGGGATGGCCGGAGCGGATTGAGTCCGGCGTCGGCTCGCTTCAGCTTGCCGACGTCGGCCGCCTGGATTTCCGGGCGCCGGATCTCGAGCGGTTCCCCTGCCTTGCGCTTGCCCTTGCGGCTGCCAAGGAGGGCGGCGCCGCGCCAATCTGCCTGAACGCCGCCAACGAGATTGCCGTCAGTGCATTTCTTGCGGGACAGACCCGATTTCTCGACATACCGCGAGTCGTGGAGGGAGTTCTGGCAAAATTGAGCCTTCCGGAGCCGCTGGGACTCGACGCCATTTTGGCGCTCGATGCCGAAGCCCGGGCCGTTGCCGCGGAGAAAACCGCCGCTTTCGCTATCTAAGGACCTTAATGAGCGCATTCGTCACATCGGCACTCGCCTTCATCGTTGCCATCGGCATCCTGGTCGCCGTCCACGAGTACGGGCATTTCTGGGTGGCGCGCCGCCTGGGCATCCGGGTGTTGCGCTTTTCCATTGGCTTCGGTCGGCCGATCTGGCGGCGCATCGGTCGCGACGACGTGGAATACGTGATTTCTGCTTTACCGCTGGGCGGTTACGTCAAGCTTCTGGACGAGCGCGAGGGCCCGGTGCCGCCGGATCAGGTCTCCCAGGCCTTCAACCGCCAGAGTCCCTGGCGGCGGATCGCCGTGCTCGTGGCGGGTCCCCTGTTCAATTTCATTTTCGCCGTCGTGGCCTACTGGGGCATGTTCGCCGTCGGTGTCCCCGCGGTGCGAGCGGTGCTAGGCGACCCCCTGCCCGAAAGTGCGGCGGCGCAGGCCGGTGTTCGTTCCGGCGACCGCATTACGGCAGTTGCCGGTGAGCCGGTTGAGACGATGACCGATGCCTACCTTCGCATTCTCGAGGACGTCGTGGCTGACGGCGTGGTCTCCCTGCAGCTGGATGACGGCGGCGGTGTGCGCGAGACGACCCTCGTTGCGCCGGAGGACGGAGGAGATTTGACCGAGCCCGGCGCGCTGTTCCCGGGTCTCGGACTGACCGCCTGGGAACCGGATATTGCGCCCGTGCTGGGTGAAGTCATGAAGGACGGTTCCGCGGCCGCGTCCGGGTTGATGGCAGGTGACCGGATCCTGAAGGCGGACGGCGAGCCGGTGGACGACTGGCCGGCCTGGGTCAGCTACGTCCGGGCCCGCCCGGGCCAGACCGTGGAGCTGGAAGTGGAACGTGATGGCGGCCGCCAGCGGCTGAATCTGGCCATTGGCACGACCCAGGCACCCGACGGGCCGCGGGGCGTGATCGGCGCGGCCGTCCACCTGCCGGAGGGGCTCTACGATGACGTGGTCACCGAGCAGCGCTACGGCCCGCTGGCTGCCCTTTCCGAAGCCGTTTCCAAGACGGCTGAAATGTCCGCCCTTACCGTGAGAATGATCTGGCGCATGGTGTCGGGCGACGTGGCTCTCAGCAATCTCAGCGGCCCGATCAACATCGCCCAGACCGCCGGCGCTACGGCATCCGCCGGTCTGACCGTGTTTCTGTCGTTCCTCGCCATTGTCAGCATCAGCCTCGGCATTTTGAATCTGCTGCCGGTGCCCATGCTCGACGGCGGGCAGATTGCCTACCAGGTCGCGGAACTCGTCAAGGGCAGCCCGGTGTCGGAACGGGCGCAGCTGATCGGCCAGCAGGTCGGCATTGTGTTGCTGTTGATGCTGATGACCTTCGCGTTCTACAACGATATCGCGCGGCTTGGAGGCTAGAGGATTGACCCCTCTCCATGCCGCGGCGCTCTTGCGTACCGCCTTTTTTGCCGGTTTGTTGCTCATGGGGGCGACGGCCCAGGCGGCGGCGCCCTTCGTGGTCCGCGACATGCGCGTGGACGGGCTGCAGCGCATCGCGGAAGGCACCGTATTCAACTACCTGCCGATCAGCATCGGCGATACGGTTGACGACACCCGCGTGGAGGAGGCCATCCGCGCCGTGTACGGCACCGGCCTGTTTCAGGATGTGCAGTTCGCCCGCGAGGGCAGCACGCTGGTCATCACCGTGCAGGAGCGGCCCTCGATCAAGTCCTTCACGATCGAGGGCAACGAGGACATCAAGACCGAGGACCTCGAGGACGCGCTGCGCCAGCAGGGCCTCGCTCCGGGGCGTACCTTTAACCGGTCGGTTCTCGAGAGCGCGACGCAGTTTCTGACTGACCAGTATTTCGGTCGCGGCAAATACAACGTGCAGGTCAATACCTCCGTTCAGGAACTGCCTGACAACACGGTCGAAATCGCGATCGACATCAAGGAAGGCAAGCGGGCGCGAATCCAGCAGATCAACATCGTGGGCAACGAGGTCTTCGACGACGACGACCTGCTGGAAGAATTTGCGATGAAGACCCGAAACTGGCTCTGCTTCTACAAGCAGGACTGCAACTACGCGCGGGAAGTCCTGCTTGGCGATATCGAGACGCTGACTTCCTACTACCTGGACCGGGGTTACGCGGATTTCGAGGTGACCTCCACCCAGGTAGCGATCTCTCCCGACAAGCAGAACATCTTTGTCACGCTGAACGTGGCGGAGGGCGACCCCTACGTCATCGGCGACGTCAAGCTGGCCGGAGATCTCGTGCTGCCCGAGGCGCAGCTCGAGCGCCTGATCATGGTTTCGCCGGGCGAGACGTTCTCCCGCCGCCGCCTGACCCAGACCTCGGAGCTGATCAGCTATCGGCTGGGAGAGGAGGGCTACGCGTTCGCCCGCGTGGAACCGGTGCCCAATCTGGACGACGAAGCCAAAACGGTGTCGCTGACGTTCTACGTGGATCCGGGCAAGCGGGCCTATGTGCGCCGAGTGAATTTCTACGGCACCACGAGCACGGATGACGAGGTGTTCCGCCGGGAGATGCGACAGCTCGAAGGCGGGTTCCTGTCCAATCGGGCTGTCGAACGATCCGAGCAACGGGTCCGCCGGCTCCCGTTCATCGAGGAAGTCTCGGTGGATACGACGCCGGTGGCCGGCACCGACGACCTGGTGGACGTGGAATTCAACGTGACCGAAGGCATGCCGGGCTCGTTCGGCGGCGGCATCGGATACTCCGGGTCTCAGGGGGTTCTGCTCAACGGCAACTTCGTGCACACGAACTTCCTCGGAACCGGCAATCGCATCGAGGCGGACGTCAACACCGGCCGGTACAGCACGGTTTACCGGTTCTCGTTCACCGATCCGTACGTCACGCCCGACGGCGTGAGCCGCTCCGTGTCGCTTGCCTACCGGGACATCACGCAGTTCACCTCCGGGTCATCGGACTTCTCCACCGAAACCTGGACGCTGGGCGCGGACTGGGGCTACCCCATTTCCGAATACTCTCGGATCCGCTTCGGGTTCGCGTTTCAGGACGCCGAGTTGTCCGCCAATTCCAACAGCCCGGTGCAGACACAGCAGTGGGTTCGCAACAACGGCAATTCGAGTACCAAGACCGTCACCCTGGACAACGGCCAGGAATTCACGTTCCTGACCACGGACTTTCTGAGCTATGAACTGACCGCCGGCTGGGTCTACGACAGCCGCAACCGCGTGATCTTCGGTAATCGCGGCGCGCGCCAGCGTCTGACCTTCGGCATTACCGGTCCCGGCAGCGAGGTCGAATACTGGTCCCTGCGCTACGATTTTCTGAAGTACTGGCCGCTCTATGGGCCGTTCGTGCTCGAATGGTCCGCCGACTTCGGCTGGGCCGACGATATCGGCGACACCACCGATCCGCCGCCGTACAAGAACTTCTTCGGCGGCGGGCCGAACTCGGTCCGCGGATTCAAGGAAGGACGGCTCGGGCCACAGGACAGCTTCGGCCGCGCCTGGGGCGGTAACGTCAAAATGGCCAGCCAGATGGAGCTGATTCTGCCCAATCTCAAGCAGTGGGAAGGGCAGAGCCGGTTCAGTTTGTTCTTCGATGCCGGTAATGTATTCTGCGAGTGCGCGACGCCGTTCTTCGACCGGGACGGAAATCTGGTGGACTATGGCGTCGACCTCAATGAACTTCGCTATTCCGTGGGTCTGGCGGCTCAGTGGCTCGCGCCCCTCGGACTGTTCAAGCTCAGTTACGGTATCCCGCTCAATGACGAGGATGAAGACCAGACGGAGGAGATCCAGTTCTCCGTCGGGTCCGCGTTCTAGTATTCGGGGAACGCGTCCTGATGATAAGGAAAGGCACGATGACAAGAATCAGGGGAACGATGTCGCGAGTGCTGCTTGCGACGGTGTTGGTATTGGCCAGCGGCGTAGCCGCGGCGGAAATCAAGATTGGCGTGGTCAGCCTGCCGCGGCTGTTGAAGGATTCGCCGCAGGCGCTGGCTTTCGAGCGTCAGCTTAAGGAGGAGTTCGCCCCCCGCGAACGGACGATCCGCTCCCGGCAGGAGGAGCTGCGCGGCATGCAGGAACGCCTGCAGGAGTCGGAGGGCTTCATGGGCGAGGAAGAGCGGCGCAATGTGGAGCGGGATTTTCGGGAGGGCCAGCGTGAACTCAGCCGGACCCAGAACGAGTATCTGGAAGACTTGAACCTGCGCCGTAACGAAGAACTGGGTCAGCTGCAGCGGGTCTTCTTCGAGGAGATCGAGCGCTACGCGGCGGATCAGAGTTTCGATCTCGTCATGGCCGATGGCATTATCTACGCCAGCGATTCCGTCGATATCACCGACAAGATCATTCAGTCACTGCAGCGCCGTTACCAGTCCGACCAGGGCGGACAGTAGGGCGCAATCGTGCCGGTGCCCCTTGGCGAACTGGCGCTCAGGTACGGGTGCCGGCTGATTGGCGACCCCGAGCAACTCGTCTTCCGGGTTGCCACGCTCGCTGCCGCCGGCCCGGAAGACCTCGCTTTTCTTGCCAACCCCCAGTATCGGCGTCAGCTGACACAGTCGGCCGCCGGCGCCGTGGTGCTGGCCGAAGAGGATGCCGGAGAGTGTCCCGGTGCCGCGCTGATCCACGACAATCCGTATGCCGCCTATGCCCGGATTGCGTCGGAACTGCATCCGCCACCGCCGGCGAGGCGCGGCATCCATGAAGCCGCGACAGTCAGCCCGTCGGCCACGCTGGGTGAGGGCGTCTCGGTGGGTCCCTCCGCCGTGGTCGAGGCCCGTGTGCGTATCGGAGAACGGACCGTGATCGGGCCGGGTGCGGTGCTCGGCGAGGGAGCCGTCGTGGGTTCGGACTGCCGGATCGGCGCCAACGTGACCCTCTGTCATGGCGTCCGTATCGGGCGCCGGGTCATCGTTCATCCGGGAGCTGTGATCGGTGCCGACGGATTCGGCATTGCCCGGGAGCCGGACGGCTGGATCAAGGTGCCGCAGGTTGGCGGTGTTCGCGTGGGGGATGACGTGGAGATAGGGGCTTCCACTACGATTGACCGGGGGGCGATCGAGGACACCGTCGTGGAAAACGGCGTCAAACTGGACAACCAGATCCAGATCGCTCACAACGTGGTGATCGGGGAGCATACAGTGATGGCCGCATGCTCGGGGGTGTCCGGTAGCACGCGCATCGGCAAGCGGTGCATGATTGCCGGAGCGGTCGGCATTGTCGGCCATCTCGAGATCTGCGATGACGTAGTGATTACCGGCCAGACCATGGTCAGCCGTTCACTGACCCAGCCGGGGGTCTATTCCAGCGCGTTGCCAGCGGACGCCGCCGCGCGCTGGCGCCGCAACAGCGCCCGGTTCCGGCAGCTGGATGACATGGCAAAACGTTTGCGCCGCCTGGAGAGAGCTGTCGGAGAGACAGCAGAAGATACCCCTCAAGGAGAGACCGATGAGTGATCCCGTCAGCATGGATATCCGGGAAATCCGGGAGTATCTGATGCACCGGTACCCTTTCCTTCTGGTGGACAGGGTCCTTGAGTGCATACCGGGAACCTCGATCGTCGCGATCAAGAACGTGACGGTCAACGAGCCCTTTTTCCCCGGCCACTTTCCGACTCGGCCGGTCATGCCGGGCGTGCTGATCATCGAGGCACTGGCCCAGGCGGCCGGAATTCTCGCGTTTCTGACAGCGGGGAGAAAACCGGATCCCAACGGGGCCTTCTATTTCGCGGGCATCGACAAGGCGCGCTTCCGACGGCCGGTGACCCCGGGCGACCAGCTCATGCTGGAAGTGCGGCTCACCCGCCAGATCCGCGGTGTGTGGAAGTTTGCCGGTGAAGCGAAGGTGGATGGAGCGACGGTCGCGGGCGCGGAGATGATGGTGGTGCCAAAGGAGAACGACAAGTGATCCATGAGACCGCCATCGTCTCTGGAGAAGCGGAGATCGACTCCAGCGTCACGATCGGCCCCTACAGCATCGTTGACGGACCGGTCCGCGTCGGCCGCGGCACCACGATAGGGCCGCATGTGGTCCTGCGCGGGCCCACGACGATCGGCGAGGACTGCCGGATCTTCCAGTTCGCTTCGATCGGTGAGCAGCCCCAGGACAAGAAGTACGCGGGAGAGCCGACCCGCCTGGAGATCGGCGACCGGAACGTGATTCGCGAGTTTGCGACCTTCAATCGCGGTACGACACAGGACGACGGCGTGACGCGGGTGGGTGACGACAACTGGATCATGGCCTATGTTCACATTGCCCACGACTGTCGCGTCGGCAACAACACGGTGCTGGCAAACAATGTCACGCTTGCCGGCCATGTGGATATCGGCGACTACGCGATCCTGGGCGGTTTTTCCGGCCTGCACCAGTTCTGCAAGGTGGGCGAACAGGCGTTTCTCGGCATGTACGCGGCACTCGGCCAGGATGTGCCGGCGTACTGCATGATCGGCGGAACGCCGGCCCAGCCAAAGGGCATCAACAGCGAAGGCCTGAAGCGCCGGGGGTTCACGCCGGAACAGATCACCCACATCCGTCGCGCCTATCGCATCATCTATCGCTCCGGCCTGAAGCTCTCCGAGGCAATCGAGCAGCTGGAATCGCTTTCGGAGACCCAGCCTGAACTGCTGCCCATGCTGGAATCGCTCAAGTCCTCCGAGCGCGGCATCATCCGCTGACCCGTGGCCGCTAGCGCTGCGCTCCGCGTCGGCCTGCTGGCCGGCGAAGTGTCGGGGGACCGGCTCGGCGCGGGACTGATCAGAGAGATCCGCAGGGTCTATCCGGATGCCGTCTTCGAGGGCGTCGGCGGCCGGCGCATGATCGAGGCCGGGTGCCGCTCCTGGTTGCCCATGGACGAGCTGAGCGTCATGGGCCTGGCGGAAGTGCTTCGCCACCTGGGGCGCCTGATGGAGATCAAGCGGGGCGTGACCCGGAGATTCATCGACCATCCGCCTGACGTCTTCGTCGGCATCGACTCCCCTGATTTCAACCTGCGGGTCGAGACCGAGTTGAAGGCCGCGGGCATTCCGACCGTCCACTATGTCAGCCCTTCTCTGTGGGCCTGGCGACCGGGCCGGGCGCGGACGGTGGCCCGGGCGGTCGATCGCGTCCTGTGTCTGCTGCCGTTCGAACCCTCGTTCTACAGCGACTACGATGTGGACGCGGTATTCGTGGGCCACCCGATGGCCGACGAAATTCCCCTGCACCCGGATCGGGCCGCGGCCCGGCGGGATCTGGGGGAGCCCGAAGACGGCAGCCTGGTGGCCATGCTCCCGGGCAGCAGGATGACGGAGATCAGGACCCTTGCCCTGCCGTTTGCCCAGACCGCGGCCCGGGTTGCCGCCGAGCGACCGGAGGTGCGGTTCCTGATTCCCGCAGCGACGCCGCAGCTGAAGGAACCGATCCGCGCCGCCTGCGCCGCCGCCGGCGTGGCCGAGCGGGTGCGGCTGGTGGACGGGCGTTCCCGGGAGGTCATGACCGCCGCGGACATAGTCTTGCTGGCCTCAGGTACCGCGGCCCTCGAAGCGGCCCTCCTGAAGCGTCCCATGGTGGTAGCCTATCGGATGTCCGCGCTGTCTCAATGGGTGCTGGAGACGTTCCGGATGGTGCGTATCGAACGTTTCTCATTGCCGAACCTGGTTGCCGACGAGGAACTCGTACCCGAGTTTCTTCAGGAGGCGGTCGTTCCGGAACAGATGGCCGGCCGGTTGCTGGCGGAGCTGGATGATCCCGGACGGCAGGCCTGGCTGACAGCCCGGTTTTGTGAAATTCACGAGACGCTGGCCTGCGATGCCGACCGGCGGGCCGCCGAGGCGGTGCTCGGAGTGATTGGCCGGGGCATCGGCCCATGAATCGAAACGGTCAGGCCGCGTTGCCCATGTTTGCCGATGGCCCGGTGGCGGGCGTGGACGAGGCCGGCCGGGGGCCGCTGGCAGGACCGGTTACCGCCGCCGCGGTGATCCTGGATCCGGCGCGGGTCCCGGCGGGTCTGGCCGATTCCAAGACCCTCGGCGCCGGTCAGCGCAAGTGCCTGGCGGCGGCGGTGCGCCGGGACGCGCTGGCCTGGTCGGTGGCCTGGGCCGACCCCGCCGAAATCGATGCCCTGAATATTCTCCAGGCGACCTATCTGGCGATGCGCAGGGCCGTCGCCGGCCTCGCGTTACGCCCCGGCCATGTCCAGGTGGACGGCAACGGCTGTCCGAGGCTAGGCGCCTGCACCGTCGAGGCCATCGTCAAGGGAGATGCGCTCATCCCGGCGATCAGCGCCGCGTCCATTCTGGCCAAGGTCCATCGGGACGAATGGATGGTCCGCCTGCACCGGCGCTGGCCGGACTACGGGTTCGATCGCCACAAGGGTTACGGTACCGGGGCGCATATGGCCGCCCTGCAGGCGAACGGTCCGTGTGCGGTGCATCGGCGCTCGTTCCGTCCGGTGCGTCTGGCGGGGATACGCTCATGACGGTCGGCTTTGTCCATCTGCGGGTGCATTCCGAGTACTCCCTGGTCGACGGTTTGCTGAGAATCCCCGAGCTCGTATCGGCGGTCGCCGAACGCAACATGGGCGCGGTGGCCCTGACCGATCAGAGCAATCTCTTCGGCATGGTGAAGTTCTACCGGGCGGCCGTGTCACGGGGGATCAAGCCGATCATCGGCTGCGATGCCTGGCTGGCGCCGTCCGCCGATGACAGTGCGCCGACCCGGCTCGGCCTGTTGTGCATGGACGAGACCGGTTACCGGAACCTGGCCCGGCTCGTGACCCGCAGCTATACCGAAGGCCAGCAGCAGGGCCGCGCCCTGCTGCGCGAGGAATGGCTGACGGAAGAGGCCTGCGTCGGCCTCATTGCCTTGTCCGGTGCCCGGGAAGGGGATGTCGGCCGGGCACTGCTCGCGGGTCGTCCCGAAGAGGCTCGTGCCGCGGTGTCCCGATGGCGCCGGCTGTTCCCGGAGCGCTATTACCTGGAAATCCAGCGGACCGGGAGGAATTCCGAGGAAGCGCATGTGGCGGCCGCGGTCGAGCTCGCGGCGTCGGAGGGCTTGCCGCTCGTGGCGACGAATGATGTCCGGTTCCTGGCGGCCTCGGACTTCGAGGCACATGAGGCAAGGGTCTGTATCAATCAGGGACACACGCTGAGCGACCCGCGCAGGCCAAGGGAATATCACGAGCAACAGTATCTGCGCTCCCCCGAGGAAATGGCCGCGCTGTTTCCCGATCTGCCCGAGGCTCTGGCCAATACCGTGGAGGTGGCCCGCCGTTGTACCGTCGAACTCCGCCTGGGGGAAAGCTATCTCCCGGACTTTCCGGTCCCCGAGGGCGATACCACCGAGAGTTATCTGCGCAAGACCGCCAGCGCCGCCCTGGAGGCCCGCCTGCCGGATCTCCTGGCGGTTTCCGAGGAAGGCTCCGGCGCAGAGAGCTATCGGGAGCGCCTGACCGACGAACTGGACGTGATCTGCGGCATGGGTTTTCCCGGCTACTTCCTGATCGTGGCCGACTTCATCCGGTGGGCGCGGGACAACGATGTTCCCGTCGGGCCGGGCAGGGGCTCCGGGGCGGGTTCGCTTGTTGCCTTTGTCTTGGGGATTACAGATTTAGATCCAATACGTTATGAGCTTTTATTTGAGCGGTTTCTGAATCCTGAACGTGTCTCCATGCCGGATTTCGACGTGGATTTCTGCATGGACGGGCGCGACCGGGTGATCGACTACGTGGCCCGCCGCTACGGCCGCGAAAGTGTTTCCCAGATCATTACCTTCGGCACCATGGCCGCGAAGGCCGTGGTCCGGGACGTGGGCCGGGTGCTAGGCCACCCCTTTGGTTTTGTCGATCGCATTGCCAAGCTTATTCCCTTCGAGATCGGAATGACCCTGGAGAAGGCTCTGGCCGAGGAGCCGGAGCTCAAGCGCCTGTATGAAAACGAGGACGAGGTCCGCGGCCTGCTGGATCTCGCGCGCAGCCTGGAGGGGCTGGCACGCAACGCGGGCAAGCATGCGGGCGGTGTCGTCATTGCGCCAACGGTGCTGACCGACTTCACGCCGCTGTACATGGAAGAGGGCGGCAGCTCGGCCGTATCCCAGCTCGACAAGGACGACGTCGAGGCGGTCGGCCTGGTCAAGTTCGATTTTCTGGGCCTGCGCACGCTGACGATCATCGACCACGCGCTGCGGCGGGTGAACGCGCTACGCGCAGACGCCGGCGAGGCGCCGCTGGATATGGCCACCGTGCCCTTTGACGATCCGAAAGCGTTTGCCCTGCTGAAAGCCTGTCAGACAACGGCCGTATTCCAGCTCGAATCCCGGGGAATGAAAGACCTGATCAAGCGCCTTCAGCCGGACCGCTTCGACGATATCGTCGCGCTCGTGGCCCTGTTCAGGCCCGGGCCGCTGCAGTCGGGCATGGTGGACGACTTCATCAGCCGCAAGCACGGCCGCAATCAGGAGCCCATCGACTACTTCCACCCGGACCTCAAGCCGATTCTCGAGCCGACCTACGGCGTGATCCTGTACCAGGAACAGGTCATGCAGATTGCCCAGGTTCTCGCCGGCTACAGCCTGGGCGCGGCGGATCTGCTGCGGCGGGCCATGGGCAAGAAGAAGCCGGAGGAGATGGCCCATCAGCGGTCGATATTCGTTACCGGTGCCGTGGACCGGGGCGTGGACGAGAGCACGGCGACCTACATCTTCGATCTCATGGAGAAGTTCGCCGGGTACGGTTTCAACAAGAGCCATTCCGCTGCCTACGCCGTGCTCTCCTATCAGACGGCCTGGCTGAAGGCGTATTACCCGGCCGCGTTCATGGCGGCCGTGTTGTCCGCGGACATGGACCACACGGACAAGGTGGTCACCCTGATCGACGAGTGCGGCCACATGGGTTTGTCCGTCGAGCCGCCGGACGTCAACGAGTCGCGCTACGAGTTCACCGTCGCCGGTGACCGGGTTCTCCGCTACGGCCTGGGCGCCGTCAAGGGCGTGGGCCAGGGTGCGGTGGAGTCGCTGATGGGGGAACGGGAGGCGGGGGGCGCCTTCTCGACGATCTTCGATTTCTGCCGCCGGATTGATCTGCAGAAGTGCAACAAACGGACCCTCGAGGCCCTGATCCGGGCAGGCGCGCTCGACTCACTGGCACCCAATCGGGCCACCCTCATGCATCTGCTGCCCAGGGCCATTCAGGAGGCTGACCAGGCCGCGCGCGCCGAGGAGGCCGGCCAGGACGATCTGTTCGGGGGGCCGGCATCGGCTCGCAGCGAGACGCCCTCCGCTGCGCCCGAGGTCCTTCCGGACTGGAGCGACGCCGAGCGCCTGGCGGGAGAGAAAGAGACCCTCGGCCTCTACCTCACCGGCCACCCGATCGAGGAGTTCCTGCCCGACCTGGCGCACCTGACCAGCGGGCGCATCAGCGCACTGGCCGGTGATCCTCCGCCGGAAGGGGAAAGCGGTTTTCGCGGTCCGAAACGAGAGGTCACCGTGGCGGGGCTCGTGGTGGACATGCGCCGGCGGGGAAACCGGGTAAGCCTGGTCCTGGACGACCGTAGCGGTCGCATGGAAGCCACGTTGTTCGACGACGTCTACCAGGAACATCGCCATGTCGTGGCCAAGGACGTGGTTCTGGTCGTCGAAGGGACCTTGCGCTACGACGACTTCATCGGCGGCTGGCGCGTTACGGCCAAGACGCTCAAGGATATCGATGCCGCTCGCCAGGCCGCGGCACACCGGCTGCTGATTCGATGGCAGGCCAACGGCTCGGGAGAGGGCTTCGTCGGCGATCTGAAAGCCGCGCTGGAACCGTTTCGAGCCGGCCCCTGCGAAGTGGCTGTGGTCTACCGGGGCGGTGCCGCGGGGGCTCTACTGTCGCTGGGGCCCGATTGGTCTGTGCGCCCGACACGGGAGCTCCTGCATCGGCTCAACGGCCTGGTCGGCGATGAGAACGTTCGCCTCGAATACCGCCGTCAGCTCGGCTGAAGGCTTGCCTGCGGCACGTGCCGTCGATAGTGTTCGGTCAATTGCCCGGGCGGATAGTTTCATGACCATGAATTTTCTCGACTTCGAGAAGCCGATCGCCGAACTGGAAGCGAAGATCGACGAGCTTCGCTATGTGGGCGACGATTCCGAGGTCAATCTCAACGAGGAAATCGCCCGGCTGCGCGCCAAGAGCGAGACGCTGACACGCAGCATTTTCCAGAATCTCTCGAGCTGGCAGATCGCCCAGCTGGCACGCCACCCCCTGCGGCCCTATACCCTCGACTACATCGAGCGGATCTTCACCGACTGGGAGGAGCTCCACGGCGACCGGGCCTATGCCGATGACCCGGCAATCGTGTCCGGCCTGGCCCGGCTCGACGGCCGCCCGGTTGCGATCATCGGCCATCAGAAGGGCCGGGACACCCGGGAAAAGGTGCGCAGAAATTTCGGCATGCCGCGCCCGGAAGGCTATCGAAAGGCCCTGCGCATCATGAATCTGGCCGCGCGTTTCGGATTGCCGCTCATCACCTTCATCGACACGCCCGGCGCCTATCCGGGAGTCGGGGCGGAAGAACGGGGTCAGAGCGAGGCGATCGCCCGAAATCTTCGTGAAATGGCCCGGCTCGACTGCCCGATCGTGGCCGTGGTTATCGGTGAAGGAGGGTCCGGCGGAGCCCTTGCGGTCGGCGTCGCGGACCGGGTCATGATGCTCCAGTACAGCATCTATTCGGTGATCTCTCCGGAGGGTTGCGCCTCGATACTCTGGAAAAGCGCGGACAAGGCGGAGGAGGCCGCCGAGGCGATGGGCGTCACCGCTGAGCGTCTCACCGAACTGGATCTCGTCGATACAGTGCTCGAAGAGCCGCTGGGCGGCGCGCACCGGGACCCCGACGCTATGTCCGAGACGGTCTCGGCGGCGCTCATCGAGCAGCTGACCCGGCTTGAGGACCGTTCGCCGCGGGATCGGCTGGACGAGCGCTACCGGCGGCTGATGGCGTTCGGCCGCTTCGAGGAGAGCTGACCTGAGCTTTGCTCCGGAGGCCCTTCGGCACCGGCTGGAGCAGTTGTTTCCCGACGCCGCCAGCCGACGCTACACGATTGGCTTTTCCGGTGGGCTCGATTCAACCGTGCTGCTTACGGCCATGAACGAGCTTGCCGAGACCGGCTTCGGGGCTTCCCTCACGGCCGTTCACGTGGATCATGGTTTACACCCGGAGTCCGGAAGCTGGGCGAAGAAAGCGTGCCGGCGAGCCCGGTCACTCGGTGTCGACTGTGTCGTGGAAGCCGTTGACGCCCGGCCACCGGCGGGTGAAAGCCTGGAGGCCGCAGCGCGGGCCGCGCGTTACGCGGTGTTCGCCGATGCCATGCGCGAAGATGATGTTCTTCTGACTGCCCAACATCTGGATGATCAGGCGGAGACTGTGCTGCTGCAGATGTTCCGGGGCGGCGGCCCCGCGGGCATGGGCGCCATGCCCGCGTTGCGCGCCTTCGGTCCGGGCTGGCTCGCCCGGCCGTTGCTGACCATCCCCCGGGAGTCCCTGCGAGAATGGGCGAAGGCTGCGCAGTTGGCCTGGCTGGACGACCCGTCCAATCAGGATCTGTCCCTGGATCGGGTGTACCTGCGGCGCACGGTTTGGCCGTTAATCCAGACACGCTGGCCCGGGGCCCGGCAGACCCTTGCCCGTGCCGCGGGTCATGCGCGGGATGCCGCCAAGCTCCTGGACGAACTCGCGGCCGTCGACCGCGCTGGCGCAAGCGCTGCTGACTGGATAGAGATCGGGCCCCTGGCGGAGCTCTGCGACAGCCGGGCCCGGAACGCGCTTCGCGGCTGGCTGCGGACGCAGGACATGCCCATGCCGTCTGAAGTGCGCCTTCATCGGGTCATCAATGAGCTGGTTGCGGGGCGGGTCGGCGGCCAGGGCGAGGTGCTGTGGACAGGCGGCGGCGTCCGCCGCTGGCGCGGACGGCTGTTTGCCGTGGGTCCGCTGTCGCCGCTGCCGCCAGATCCATTGCGCTGGGATGCGCGCGCCGGCCCCCTGTGCCTGCCCGGTGATCTCGGCAGGCTGTCACTGGTTCCCGGGCAGGGCGGGCTGGACGCAACGCTCTTCGCAGGGCCGGTGACGGTCGCCTGGCGATACGGCGGAGAACGGCTGCGGCTGCGAACGGGCGGTCCCTCGCGGACGCTGAAGAACCTTCTTCGCGAAGCGGGAATCCGGCCGTGGATGCGCGGACGTATTCCGCTGGTTTATTCCGGGCCGAACCTGATCGCCGCCGGGGACCTGTTCGTTGCCGCCGGGCATACGGCGGGGAGCGGGTCCGGCCTTTTCCTGTCCTGGTCTGACCATCCCCGAATCGACTGACGCCGGCGTATTCCGGGGGGGCTTTCAGGAACTTCTTTACCGCGGCCCGATTGTGGTCGGGGCCCGCTTCTGGTACGTTGGCGTCCCGTCGTTTTGTGCCTTCTGGCGTCTCTTTTTCGGCGGTAATCCTGATGACTCGTTACGTCTTCGTCACCGGTGGCGTGGTTTCCTCTTTGGGGAAAGGCCTGGCCTCGGCCTCTCTTGGTGCGATCCTCGAAGCCCGCGGGCTCGAGGTCCGCCTGATGAAACTGGATCCCTACATCAACGTGGATCCGGGCACGATGAGTCCCTTCCAGCACGGCGAAGTGTTCGTTACCGAAGACGGCGCGGAAACCGATCTGGATCTGGGCCACTACGAACGCTTCGTGCGCACGACCACCTCGCGGCACAGCAACTTTACGACGGGCAAGATCTACGAGACCGTTCTGGCCAAGGAGCGGCGCGGCGACTATCTGGGGGCCACGGTTCAGGTCATTCCCCATGTCACCGACGAGATCAAGCATTCGATCAAGGTCGGCGGCTCCGGTGCCGACGTCTGTCTCGTGGAAATCGGCGGGACCGTCGGTGATATCGAGTCGCTGCCGTTTCTCGAAGCGATTCGTCAGATGGGGACCGAGCTGCCACGGGATCAGGTGGTGTTCATGCATCTCACCCTGGTTCCCTACATCCCGACTTCCCGGGAGATGAAGACCAAGCCCACACAGCATTCCGTAAAGGAACTGCGGTCCATCGGCATTCAGCCGGACGTCCTGCTTTGCCGCGCGGACCGGCCGCTGCCCGACGAGCAGCGCCGGAAGATTGCGCTGTTCACGAATGTCGAGGAGCCGGCGGTCATATCAGCGGTCGACGCGGACGACATCTACAAGATCCCCATGATGCTCAACGAGCAGGGTCTGGACGAGATTATCGTGCGCAAGCTGGGCCTGGACGCGCCGCCGGCGGACCTGTCCGAATGGCGGACCGTGGTCGATGCAAAGGCCAACCCGCGGGACGAAGTCGACATTGCCATGGTGGGCAAGTACGTGGAGTTTCGTGACTCCTATATTTCACTCAACGAGGCGCTGGTCAACGCCGGCGTCAAGGTCCGCAGCCGGGTCAGGATTCACTACCTGGACTCCGAGGACGTGGAGCGTGACGGTCTGGGATGCCTCGAGGGGATGGACGCGATTCTGGTGCCGGGCGGTTTCGGCGAGCGCGGCATAGAAGGCAAGATTGCCGCGGCCCGGTATGCACGGGAAAACGGCATTCCGTATCTCGGTATCTGTCTGGGCCTGCAGGTTGCTGTGATCGAATTCGCTCGTAACGTGGCTGGCCAGGACGGGGCTCACAGCACCGAATTCAATCAGGACACGCCGCACCCGGTCATTGCGTTGATCACCGAGTGGCAGGAAAGCGACGGGCGGGTGGAGCAGCGCTCCGAGTCCTCCGACAAGGGCGGAACCATGCGTCTGGGTGCCCAGGAGTGCCGCTTGAAACCCGATTCCCTTGCGCGGGAAATCTATGGGGACGATGTGGTGCGCGAGCGGCACCGGCACCGCTACGAGTTCAACAACCGGTACCGTGAGAAGCTGGAAGCATCGGGACTGGTTTTCTCGGGCTGGTCGGCCAACGGTCTCGTGGAAATGATCGAGCTGCCGGCACATCCCTGGTATCTCGCCTGTCAGTTTCATCCCGAGTTCACGGCCAACCCGCGGGACGGCCACCCGCTGTTCACCAGCTTCGTGACGGCAGCGCGGAATCATAGACAGGGCCAGATGCCCGAGGCGGTGGAAGCGTGAATCTTTGTGGATTCGAAATCGGACCCGAGCGGCCGTTTTTCCTGATTGCCGGTCCCTGTGTGGTGGAAAGCCGTGAGATGGCCCTGGAGACAGCTTCGGCCCTGAAGGCGATGACCGCCGAGCTGGAGGTGCCGTTCATCTACAAGTCGTCGTTCGATAAGGCCAACCGGTCGTCCATAACCAGCTTCCGTGGGCCAGGAATGGAGAAGGGCCTCGAGATCCTGGCGGAAGTGCGCGAAAGCGTGGGAGTGCCCGTGCTGACCGACGTCCACGAGGACACGCCGCTGGACGTCGTCGGCCAGGCTGTTGACGTACTCCAGACGCCGGCATTTCTGTGCAGACAGACAAACTTCATTCTGCGGGTCGCCGAAACCGGCCTCCCAGTCAACATCAAGAAGGGCCAGTTCCTGTCGCCCTGGGAAATGGGGAACGTGGTCGACAAGGCCCGCTCCACCGGCAACGAGTCCATCATGGTCTGCGAACGCGGATTTTCCTTCGGGTACAACAACCTCGTTTCGGACATGCGCTCTCTGGCGGTCATGCGTGAGACCGGCGCGCCGGTTGTGTTCGACGCGACGCATTCGGTGCAGCTGCCCGGCGGGCAGGGCAGCGCCTCCGGCGGGCAGAGGGAATTCGTGCCTGTATTGTCCCGGGCGGCGGTCGCCGCTGGCGTTTCCGGCGTGTTCATGGAAACCCATCCGGACCCCGAGAAGGCCCTGAGTGACGGCCCGAACGCCTGGCCCCTCGACAGAATGCACGCCCTGCTCGGCACCCTGAAGGACCTGGACGGGCTCGTGAAATCCCGGCCCTTTGATGAATCCCGCTGATCGCGTTCCGTACTTTCGCGAAAGGAATCTCGTATGACCAAAATCTCCCATGTCAGAGCGCGCGAGATTATCGATTCGCGCGGCAATCCCACGGTGGAAGCGGACGTGGTTCTCGCCGACGGCCACTTCGGACGTGCCGCCGTGCCGTCCGGCGCCTCGACCGGAACCCGGGCTGTCTCTTATACACATCTCCGAGCCCACGAGACC
>JARFQW010000176.1 GCA_029287575.1 Gammaproteobacteria bacterium
GATTCGCCCCCGGCGCGCGAGCGGATCCGGCGGCGCCGGACACGTTCCCCTGCAGGCGCCTCGCGGAGATCGGCCTCGTCAGGATGCGGTGAGCCGCTCGACCAGCTCGGATTCCATGTCCGGCTGCAGACCGGCCGCGCGGCCAGCCATCAGGGCGTCATCCCGTTCAACGCCGACAGAGAGGTAGTGCAGGGTCAACAGGGCGCCGGCCCGGCTGCCCGCCTTGCAGTGAAGCAGGATGCGCAGCGTCTCGTCGGCCATGAGTCCGTTGAACGTGGCCAGGTCAACCTCGCTGGCGCCATCGTCCGTGTAGGGCAGGTGGTAGTAGGCCATCCCCTGGGCCTCGGCAAGTGCCCGCTCCCTGGCGGCAATGTCTGGTTTGCCGGGGGTCGCATTGACGATCACGTCAAAGCCCTGGTTGCGAAGCTCGACAATGTCGGCGTCCGTCAGCGTCCCGGCGGTGGCGAGCCGGGGGCCCGCGCGGTTGTAGTGCTTGATCGGCGTTTCCAGCTGACTGGCAAACGGTACCCGGGCGACGATCTTGCAGCCGCTGCTGGCGGCGGCGGCACCGCAGCACAGGGCCAGCGCGAAATACAGGGCGATCAGGATCCGCATGGCGCAACTCCGCGTTTCGGCGGCCAGGAACGACCGCCGGAAAATTATCCGCAAACTCCGCCGGTTTGGTGCTGACCTGAGTCAACTCTCCCGCCCGCCCCCGGCCTATCGCCCACTATCGGGGCGCCTGCCCGCGGCTCAGGGTCCGGCGGTGAGTTGATTTTTCATCGATTCGAGCTGTTCCCGGAACGCCTCACACGGATCCTCCCGCTGTGTTCGCCGGGTAAACCACAGCAGGTCGTAGACGGGCTCGCCGGCGTCGCCCGGGAGGTAGGCGGCCGGGTCGTTTTCCCCGTGGGCCACCTCCGTGAGGCTGACAACGAGCATGGCAGAGGCCGGGACATCGGGCGGCAGATAGTGAGGAACGCCGAAGTCCCTCCGTACATGGCCCGAGCCGGCGATCAGGACGGTCTGCCGTTCCCCGGCACTCGCTATGGCGTCGCTCATCGTGATATCGCGAAGCCGCTGCGCGGCCATGAGGCCGGGCTCCATGCCGGGCGGGAGATAGCCGCAGTGGCCTTCCACCAGTTCCGCCACCAGAGCGGCCCGGGCCGGCTCCGGCAGCGGCTCATCCAGGCGGGCCTGCTGCTCGGCCGTCAACGCCCCGGATTGACCGGTGGCGATGCCGCGTACCGTCGCCCGCGGGGCATTGCCGGCCAAAAGGGGAAGGTCCAGGTTCAGCGTGGTTTCGACCAGCGGCCCGTACATGGCCCAGTCCCAGCCGCTGTCGCGGAATCCCGTAACGTCGGCAATGGTGCCGGCCTCAACGCCCGGGGTCTCCCTCGCCCGGTCGATGTTGGCCTGCTGATCGACTTCGAACATTTCGAAGACCACAGCGGGCCCGGCGCTGTTACCGGCCAGGTGAGAAACGACGTCGGCCTGAATCCGATGGTGCTCGGGGTTGACGTGGATCTCGCCCAACAGCACGGTGCGCGCCCGCAGCGCCCGATCGAGGAATTCCTCGGTGCTGACGAATGCCTGAGCCTCCGTATCCCAGATCTGCCCCTCGAGCGGATGCGCGACGGACGGCGGGGGCAGGGCCGGACCGCTCCGCGAGGACGAACATCCGGCGGCTGCAGCGGCCAGGAGTACCAGGCCGATTGCGGCCAGGCGCCGGCACGTGGTGCGGTGGCGTTCCGTTTTCCCGGGCCTGTGCCGTCGTGTCGTGTGCATGGATAGTCTCGTTGACGGTCGACCCGACAGACTTCGGCTGCGGCCCGCTTCGGGATGCGAAAAGCCTGTCCGGAGCCGGTGACCCCTCAAACCGACGGCAATGCCGATCTAGACGCTGGCCTTCTTTTCGGCGGTCTGGAAGGCTTCCAGCTTCTCCGCGGAGGCCTTTTCCTGATAGCGGTCCTTGTAGTCACCGTAGGGCATGCCGTAGATGATTTCCCGGGCCTGGTCGTAGTCCAGCTCGATGCCCCGTTCTTCGGCAGCGGCCCGGTACCACTTGGACATGCAGTTGCGGCAAAAGTAGGCCAGATTCATCAAGTCGATGTTCTGCACCTCGGGGTTCTTCTGCAGGTGCTCGACCAGCTTCCGGAAGGCCTGGGCCTCGATTTCGGTGCGGGCGGCCGGATCGATGTCGGGTGTCGAAGTCATGGTGCTCTCCTGTACGGCAGGTTGATCGGTTGTGGCGTCCAGTGCGACGGGACAGGGCTCGCGGCTGCCTATTCTCCTGCCAGCGCGTAGACCAGGTCCACATAGTACTTCTGTACTTCGTCCAGACCGCTCAGGCCGGAGCCGGCGGCGGGCTCGATGACCATGTATTCATTCGGCCCGTGCACGCCCGCGCCATAGCCCGGGGACGAAAACACCAGGGGAATGCCGAGGTGTTCGGTGAACATGTAGAACGGCGCGGAGCCCGCCAGCCAGGGCCGCACTGCCACCGGATGGCCGCGCTTGTTGTACACCGAGATGGCGGCCTGCACGAAGGGATCCTCCACCTGGGTATGGGCCGCCGGATAGCTGTCGTATTTGCGGATGACGAGATCCCCGAAGCCCTGGTCGTCCAGGTGCCGGCGGATCTTCTCGAGGGTTTCGTCCGGATCCAGCCCCGGCGGCAGCCGCGAGTCCATTTTCGCCGTCGCCTTGTGGGGCAGCACCGTCTTGGTGCCCGCGTCGATGTAGCCGCCCCAGATGCCGTCCACGTTGAGGGTCGGCATGTACAGGTACTGGACGATGGCGTCGCGGCCGGTCACGTCGTAGACCCAGCGGTCCACGCCCAACGATTCCTGCACCCCGGCGTCGTCCCAGACCTTGGCCATGCCGTTGATCAGGCGCTGCTGGGCGACGCTCGGCGGCTCGATTCCGTCGTAGAAACCCGGCACGACCACCGTGTTGCCGTCAGCGGCGGTCATGGACGTGATCGCCCGTGCCAGACGCATGGGCGGTGAGTCCACCAGAACCCGGTAGGAGCCGTGGATTTCATTGTTCCTCGGTCCGCCCCAGGCGCCGCCGGTGGCCTCCAGTTCCCAGTAGACGATGCCCTTTACGCCCAGGTCCATGATGACCTGCCCGCCGGGCCGCTTACTGTTCATCGGGAAGAGGACCCCCGACGCGGTCTTCAGCCGCTCCTCGTAGGCCGCAACGATCTGGGGGTAGTGGACCGAGCCGATTTCTTCCTCGCCCTCGGCGGTGATCATCACGTTCACGGGCAGCGAGCCCGTGGTCTTGATGATGGAATCCAGGGCGTTCAGAAATGCCCGTTGCGGACCCTTCTGGTTGCTCGCGCCCCGGCCCATGAGCACCCGGCCGTGCTCGTGGTCGATGAGCCGTGCCTCGAACGGCGGGCTGATCCAGTCCTCCTCGTTGACCGGCTGCACGTCGTACATCATGTAGACCATTAGCGTCTTTTCGGCGCCCGCGTCGTAGTAGCCCCAGACGCCGGGATTGCCGTCGGTGGGCACCAGCTCGGCCTCGGCGAAGCCCATCTCGAGAAGATCGCTCTTCAGCAGGTTGGCCATCTCGATGATGCCGACCCCCTGCGGGCTGATGGACGGCTGGCGGATCCAGCGTTGCAGATGGGCAACGTGCTCGTCGATGTGCTCGTCGATGTGGGCGTACACCTTGTCGTGGTCCGCCGCGTAGGCCGGCACCGTGTCCGCGTCGAAGGCTTCCTCGGTGGTAAACGTGAAGACCGGGCGAACGCTCTCCGCATGGCTTGCGCTCGAACCGGCGGCTGCAACGACAAGCGCCAGGACAACCGGAGGTATCAGTCCCCGCAGAACCCCGGCTCCCCGTCCTGAGTGAGTTTTCGTGGACATCGTCGGCCCCCGTGATTGCGACAGCGCCGGACTATAGCAGGCTGATACTGTGGCTCGCCGAAGGCCGCGCGACCGGTCTAGCCGGGTAACGTCGGCTCGAAGGGCTCCTGGGTGATTTCGCCGTGACGGACCTGCAGCAGCGTACCTTCCTGGACTTTTATCCACGCGCCCGGCAGATTGCTGATCGGCTCGGAAACCACGGCGCGGGCGTCTTCGGAGAAGTGCGCAGCATGGCCCGGATAGACGGCCCGCAAGGTGCGCATGCTCTCGCTGTGATAGAGCGAACGGGAATCCCCCTCGGATGAATAGCGCACCGCGTAAAGCGTGTCGCCGTCGCTCACGCCCAGGGTCATCTGCAGGGGATGCTCCACCCCGTGGCGCTGGCCGATCGCTTCGACCAGACCGGCCATGCGCTCCAGGGCCGCCGCGGGCTCGGTTTCCAGGCCGAATGTCAGCGCCAGATAGAACATCAGTTCCGAATCCGTCGTGCCCTCGATGTCCGGGAAATAGTCGGGATGGACCGCAAGGGCAAGATCCCTCTTCACTTTGTCGAGATCCCGGATCAGCCCGTTGTGAACGAACAGCCACTTGCCGTGCCGGAAGGGATGGCAGTTGGTCTGCTGCACGGGAGAACCTGTGGTCGCGCGCACGTGGGCAAGAAACAACGGCGAGCGAATGTGTTTGCACAGATCCCGGAGGTTGCGGTCGTTCCACGCGGGCCGGACGTCCTTGTAGACGCCGGGCCCGGGCGTGTCGGTGTACCAGCCCACGCCAAAGCCGTCACCGTTCGTGGTTTCCGCGCCTTCCCTGGATTCCAGGCTTTGCTTGATCAGCGAATGCTCTTCGTCCAGCACCAGATGCTCCAGGGCAATCGGCCCCCCGGAGTAGCCAAGCCAACGACACATTAACTGCTCCTTATTGCAGCGTTGCAGCGGGTCTGCTGTTCGAGGAGATACCGTCACCTCCTTCCCAATGAGAATAGTTCAGTTGGCCGGATGACAGGGCCCTGCCGCACCGTCATCCGTTCAGCGGCCAGAAAACCGGCACGAGCATGATGAGCAGCCCCACGGTCAGTGCGGTGAGCGGCAGACCGGCAACGACAAAGTCCCGGAACTTGTAGCGGCCCGGTCCGTAGACGAGCAGGCACGCCGGTTCCAGCGGTGTGATGAACGACAGCGACGCGGAGAGCGTCACCAGCACCGCCAGGCTGCGCGGCTCGACCCCCATTGACTGCGCGACCGACACGGCGACCGGGATCATGAGCAGGGCGGCGGCGGCGTTGGACAACGGCTGTGTCAGCAGGATGGTGACCACCGCGAGTGCGACCATCACGGCCGTGGTCCCGCCGGGCAGGGCGATACCGATGATCTGATCGGCCAGCCAGCCCGCCGCGCCGGTGGACTCCATGGCCAGTCCCATGGCGGTCATGCCGCCGATCAGCACGATCAGCCGCCAGTCCACGGCCCGGTAGGCCTCCTCCATGGTCAGGCTGCCGGCGGCGTAAGCGACCAGCATGGCCAGCACGAAGGCCGCTGACACCGGCAGAAGGCCGAGGCCGGCCAGGACGATGGCGCCGAACAGGCAGGCAATGGCGTAGTAGCCCTGGCGCCGGTGGGGCTGACGCCTGGCGATGTCGCCCAGCAGCCAGACCTCGGTGCCGGATCCGAACCGCTCCAGGTCTTCCTCGCTGCCCTGCAGAAGCAGCACGTCGCCCACCTGCAGCCGCAGATTGCGAATCTGCATCGGATAGGCCTGGCCACGCCGATAAATCGCCAGCACCGAGACCCCGAAACGATCCCGAAATCGCGCGCTTCGCAGGGTCCGGCCGATGAGATCCGACTGGGGCAGCAGCACGGCCTCGGCGAGCCGCAGGTGATCTGCCGGCGCGGACTCCTCCAGCTCGGCCTCGATGACCAGGCCTTCCATGGCCCGGGCCTCGGCAAGTCCCTGGCGCGATGCCTTGACCACCAGGTGATCGCCGGCCTCGAGTTTTCTCAGGCCGTGGGCAGACAAACGCCGCCCGTCACGAATGACGGCCAGCGGGTCGATTTCCCGGCTGTCGAGCTTGAGCCCGGCAATGGTCTCGCCGACGACGCCGGAGTCCTCGGCGACCACGAGTTCCGAGAGAAACTCCTGCAGCTTGAAGTCGCTGACCAGCGGTCGAGCCGCGCGCGATGGAAGAAAGAGCCGCCCGGCGGTGAGCAGCCAGCCGATGCCCGCCAGCGCGATCAGTCCGCCGGCACCGAGAAACTCGAACATGGTGATGGGTGAAAGTCCGAGCCGTTCCAGCAGCCCGCTGGCGGCCAGGTTGGTGGACGTGCCGATCAAGGTGCAGGTTCCGCCGAGAATCGAGGCATACGCGATGGGCATCAGTATGCGGCCGGCGTCCATCCCGTTGCGCCGGCCCAGTTCGGAGCCCGGCTGCATCAGGATGGCGGTGGCGCTGGTGTTGCTGAAGAACGCCGACATGACGGCCGCGCTGGACAACAGTCCGGCGGCCAGCTGGAGGTTTCCCGGCTTCAGCCGCTGCGCGATGGCCTGGGCGATCCAGATCGTGGCGCCGCTCGCGGCAATGGCGTTGGTGAGGGCGAACACCGCCACCAGCACGATGATGATTTCACTCGCAAATCCGGAAAACGCCTGTGCCGCGGTCAGGACGCCGGTGGCCACGAGAACCACGAGCAGGCCCAGGGTTACCACGTCGATGGGCAGCCATTCGGTGACAAAAAAGACCATGACCACCAGAAGCAGCACAAGGACGAGAATCGCGTCGGGGCCCATGCCTTCAGTCTGGAGGGCCCCCGGAACCTGTCAAGGTGACCGGGCCGCGGTTCACGACAGGGCTGGCCGGAAACCTGTATCCTGACTACCCGTTCCCGCCAGGTTTCTGCCTTCGCGGGAGCATAGCCACCGAGGCAACTCCGATGAGCGACTCGCCATGAGCGCCTGCTGATGACCGACTCAGGCCAGCACCATCGACTGTTCGAACTGCATGAGGAAGGCCTGCACGCCCTGACCCATGGGATCGGCGTGGTCTTGAGCGTCGTCGGGCTGACCTGGATGCTCTACGTCTCCATCGGCATGGCGGATCCCTGGCGAATCGCCGCCAGCCTTGTCTATGGTCTGAGCCTGGTCACTCTGTTCCTGGCCTCGACCCTGTATCACGCCTGGCCGGTGTCTCCCAGGAAACGCTTTTTGAAGCTGATGGATCATTGCGCGATCTATCTGCTGATCGCCGGCAGCTATACGCCCTTCATCCTGGTGTCCATGCGCAGCCACAAGGGCTGGTGGCTGTTCGGCGCCGTCTGGGCATTCGCAACCGCCGGTATTCTGACCAAGCTGGTGTTCAAGCACCGGTATCCCATGGTCAGCCTCGTGAGCTATCTGGCCATGGGCTGGCTGGCCGTTCTGGCCGCCCCGGAGTTTGTTGCGGCCCTGGGCGGCGGCGGCATGACCCTGCTGGTGGCCGGCGGTCTCGCATACACCGTCGGCGCCGTGTTCTACGCTGCCCATCGCGTGCCCTACAACCACGCGATATGGCATGTGTTCGTGGTGGTCGGCGGTCTGTGTCATTTCCTGGCGGTCATCTGGTACGTGCTTCCGCACCCGCCGTCAGGGCTGGTGCTGGGCTGACTCGCGACTGCGTCGCGGACCCGCACTGGTTCGGCGATGCGCGGTAGCCGTGGGTCGGGCCGCGGTCCCGGAGCACAAAGCTCGCCGGTTCGATTTCCCTATCTATCCCCGGGCGACTCTGTTACAGTCCGGTCCGCTTGAGCGCAAACCGGTCCGCGCCTGGCACTTTGCAGGCCCATCCTACGACGGCCGCAATCACTACTTATCCCCAAGAGCCTGGGCCGGCGTCGGGAGCGCAACGATCCTCCCGGGAAGGCTGCCCGGAGTTCCCCCCTTACATGTCATTCGATTCCTTCGGCCTCTCGGCCGAGATTCTTCGTGCCGTTGCCGAACAAGGCTATACGGATCCCACACCCATTCAGACCCAGGCGATTCCGCCGATCCTCGACGGTCGTGACCTTTTGGCCGCGGCGCAGACAGGCACGGGCAAAACCGCCGGGTTCGTGCTCCCCATGCTGGAGCTGATGCGTCGGCGGCCGGTCCGCAAGACGAACCGCAAGGTGCGCGCGCTGATCCTTACACCGACTCGTGAGCTGGCCGCCCAGGTGGAGGACAGCGTTACCGCCTATGGCCGTCACCTGGCGCTGAAGTCGGCGGTGGTCTTCGGCGGCGTGAACATCAACCGCCAGATCCGCGAGCTGGACCGGGGGGTGGATATTCTGGTCGCGACCCCGGGACGCCTGCTGGACCACGTGGGGCAGCGGACCGTGGATCTGTCCGAGGTCGAATTCCTCGTCCTCGACGAGGCCGACCGGATGCTCGACATGGGCTTTATCCGCGACATTCGCCGCGTGCTGGCGCTCTTGCCGAAGCATCGTCAGAACCTGCTGTTCTCGGCCACGTTTTCGAAAGACATTCGCAGTCTCGCAGAGGGTCTGTTGCACAAACCCGAACGGGTGCAGGTTGCCGCGCAGAATGCGACGGCGGACCGGATCTCCCAGGTGGTACATCCGGTGGACCGCGCCCGCAAACGCGAGCTGCTGTCGTGGCTCATGGGTTCGGGCAACTGGCGCCAGGTGCTGGTGTTCACACGAACCAAACATGGTGCGAACCGGCTGGCGAAACAGCTGGAGCAGGATGGCCTGAGCGCCGCGGCCATTCACGGCAACAAGAGCCAGGCGGCCCGGACAAGGGCGCTGGCGGACTTCAAAGCCGGGTCGCTTCGGGCTCTCGTGGCCACCGAGGTGGCCGCCCGAGGCCTGGATATCGACCAGCTGCCCCATGTCGTAAACTTCGAGCTGCCGCACGTGCCCGAGGACTACGTGCACCGAATCGGTCGCACCGGACGCGCGGGCCGTGAAGGCGAGGCCGTGTCGCTGGTCTGTGTGGATGAGCACGAGCTGCTCGGACGCATCGAACGCCTGCTGAAGACCAGGATTCGCCGCGAAGTGATCCCCGGGTACGAGCCGGATCCGAGTATTGCGCCTGAGCCCATCGTGCAGGGCCGGGCCGGTTCCCGCGGACCCCGCAAGGGCGGCGGGCGCCAGGGCCAGGGCCAGCGCCACCGCGGCAAGGGTACTGCAGGCCGACGGTCCGCGGGCAGCCGCCGGGCCAATGGCTGAGGCGGCAGGTTGGGACCAGGGAAGCTAGACTGAATTCGCCGGTAACGGCAAATCGGCGCCGCACGGCTTGTGGCTTGTGTGTGCGGTGCTGCTGTTTCGAGTAAGCCACGTTTTATGTGAGCGATGTCAATGAATATCTATGTTGGAAATCTGGCCTATAGCGTGACTGAAGACGAGCTGCGTACGGCCTTCGCCCAGTTTGGGGATGTGTCCCGCGCGAACGTCATCACGGACAAGTACTCTGGCCAGTCCAAGGGTTTCGGCTTTGTCGAAATGTCCGACAAGGCCGCGGCCGAGGAGGCGATTGCCGCCCTCAACGGCACCGACCTGAACGGCCGCAGCATCAAGGTGAACGAGGCGAAGCCTCGCGAGCCCCGTCCGGCCGGCGGCGGCGGTGGCAACCGCTGGTAGGGATCACTGTTGCGATGCCGCCCGAGCGGCATCGCCGGTGACGCAAAGGCCCCCGTCCGGGGGCCTTTGTTTTTTTGCGTTGGTGAGGGTCCCGCGGCCCGGGCCGCACGAGCCCGGCGAGGGCCGGGCCCAGGATTGCGGACCAGGCTGCCCTGTACCGCCCGGGGTCGCTCCCGGCGCCTCGATTCTCAGTGGCTGAGTCGGGACCGCGAGGCTGGTTCCGGCCTCGGACACGACTTCCCGAATGTCCAGGTTCATCTTCTCGGCCCGTTCCAGATACTCGGACCACCGGGTGGTGAAAACGTAGCCGAAGCTCTTGATCTCCAGCGCATCCGCGGCGAATCCGCGAAACTGCACCCGCGGAGTCTCCTGACTGATCCGGTCGTTTTGCCGCAGGAGTTGGTGTGTCGTAGCGCAGCCACGAGCAACCGCTTCGGATAGACGCTGCTAACCGCTGCTAACGGTCGCCTCGGGCGTTGGACACGCCTATCGGCCTTGAACAGGTTCATAACCGCGCCGGCCGGCTCAAACGTTTTTGTAGAGCCGTGAGGGTGAGTTACTTTGCGAGGGCCTCTGCGCTCTTCCTGTAGTGCTCGCACGCCGCGGCTTTTGCCTCGTCATCACCGGCTTTCTTGATGCACTTCTGGTAATCCTCAATCAGCGAGACCCGCTCCTTGTTCACCTCTGCCTCGGACTTGTTCACTTTGCGCTGCCCGCTTCCGCATCCAGTAATCAACGTGGCAGCCAACAGGCAGCAAATGGCACTACACAGCCTCATTTCAAGTTTCCTCCATTATCAGGTACCCGGTCTCACCCCGGGGAACGCCAGCTGGCCTTGCTCCTTTACTCACGGTAGCAGACCGCATGCAAAGACGCCGAAATAGCACTCATTCGGCTCGATGACATCGGCTGACCCGCCGCTTCGGCCGACTCAATCGTTCCGAGTGCGGCCAGCACCGGAAAAGCCTGGTATCCAGGAAGTTCGCGCGGGCCCGGCGCGGATGCGGCCG
Source organism: Gammaproteobacteria bacterium (assembly GCA_029287575.1). Lineage (GTDB taxonomy): Bacteria > Pseudomonadota > Gammaproteobacteria > Steroidobacterales > XN24 > JARFQW01. The sequence continues at coordinate 10,498 of JARFQW010000176.1, forward strand.
AGTACCAGCATGGGAGGCGGACTCAAGGGATTTCATCTCCTGGGAAAGCGGGCGGCCGAAGCCGCCCGCAAATGAACGCAAGCATCGAGGTTCTCAGTCGCCGCCGGGTGGTTCGGATGACCTGCTTAGCGCTCGTTTATGCCGAACAGCCAGAGCATCGCGGTCCGGTAGCTGCTCGGGCTGAACGAGGCATGCGTACCGCCGTCGATGGTGACCTTATGTAATCTCCAGGGCAGATCGTCGGCTTTATCCCAGGCCGAGAACCATTCCAGCGCCGCCTTCCGAAGAGCCTGGATATCGTTCGAGCCGCTCGTTACGACAAGGCCCAGGTCGTCCCTCCCAGCTTTCATCGGCGTCGAAAAGAACAACTCGCGGCCAGGATCGAATGTCGGATTACTCGCGATTCGACCCCAGAAAGCATCAGGGTCGGTAAAGGCAGAATAAAGCACCATTCCGCCGCCTCGGCTCTGGCCGAAAAGTACTCTCCTGCTGGGATCCACGCGGTAGCGCCGCTCTACCAGCGGAATCAGTTCATCCACCAGGAATGAATGGAACGTTGGCGCTCCGCCCTGACTCGCATTCGCCTCTGGCGAGGGCACCGTGAAGTCATAGCCCCGTCTGTTGATCGATGGATCAAACGAACCGTATGCAATGCCGACGATGACGGCCTCGGGCAAGTCATAGTCGATGTTCAGAAACAAATGGGTCGGAGCGATAATGGGAAAAAGGGAATCTCCATCGAGAACATAAACGATGGGGTACGTCGAATCCCCATTTGTATCGTACGACTGTGGGAGGCTCGCGAAAATGTGGAAGGCGCGGCCGACCGCTTTCGATTCGACCCGGAAATAGTCACCATCCAGCGCTGGCAGGTAGCTCAACGGAGCAATCTTGCCTTGATGCGGTGCGTCTGACTGTGCCCTTGATTCATGCTGCGGCGAAAGCAACGCCGAAGCGACGATCGCTGTTCCCGTTGCCACTCTGGCAACTCGACTCAGATTCATAGGTAACTATCCCGATTCTTGCGGCTTGGGACTTCAGGTGGTCCTCGGACGTAGTCTAATCACACCGGATTGGGAAAAGTGGGCTCCAAGGCCTGAAGCAGACCGGTCAGCTCAGTGGCGGGTTCCTGCAACACGCCGACAGGATCACACGGTTGGCTCAGGTCGTCTCTCGTGGCTTTTCGTTGCAGGTCAGAACCAGTATGAGCCGATAGTAACCGTCCCGGTTCGGCCATTAGCAGATAGTCGCAGATTGCACTCGACAGCCGCGGTCAACGCCGAATATCGGTAATCAGACACCCTGATTAACGACCACCGTTGGGTATACCCGAGACGTTTCGTTCGCGGGCATGTCGCCTTCAAACTCGAACTTCTTGCCATTCAGCGTGAAGCTGATCTCCACAGAGACTTTGCCATCGGGCACGTAAGGAACGGCTGGCAGATCGCGCTGCTCGTATCGTGGATTATCCTGCATCCAGAAATTGTCTTCATACCCGGAAAGTAAATCCACCGGAGGCGCATCACCGATCCGATAAGAGAACCTATGAATGTTGATTGAGTGGATATGGGAATTAGGTCCAAATTGGGTTTTCTTATCTCGAATATGTACCTGAAAGTAGAGCTGTCCGGTCGTTCTGTACTTCTGAACCGCGTCGCCTTTGTCGCTTGATCGTTCCGGATAATCGGCTGGATACGTGGATATCACGAGTTCGCTCAGCCCATCCAAATCGCGGACAAAGGGGGCGTACTCGAGATGTTCTAATTTTGTGCATGCCGTGACTATCAACAGACCTGAAAGTGCCAAGGCCATTCGGGTTGCTCGGCATTGGGGCCAACGTTTGATCGCCAAGCCTGTGATCCCCTGAGGACGGATCGCAGTCTTCAACATCTGTGATGCTACCTATGAAATCGGGTGGTCGTTTGACAAGGCCAGAGCCAATTCAAGCACGAGAATGCCCCTTGCGGCTTTCGATTTTCTTGGCTGAAAATTATTGCACCGATGTCTACTTGGGGTCGAAAGCAGCCGCCTCAACTCATCTGTTGGCTCGATGCGGCTTCAGCATTTGGCCGGGTCGGGATGGACTTCGACCTGCGCCAGCAGCCCGGCCACGTAGTCGTAATCCATGGGTTCGCCCTTCCAGGCGGGGAAGCGCCTCAGGTCGGTGGGCTTTGCCGCCGTTACGCGTTTCAGCGGTAACGCCGGGCCGGTTTCGGGACCGGCGGATTCCGGGATCCGGGTGCCCGCCGGAGTGGTGAACACGAAGTCACCCGACGCATCCGCATGTACGCCGAACTTCCCCTCGTGGACCAGGCGGTGATGACGGCGGCAGAGTGAGACCAGGTTGTCGAGGGCGGTTTCTCCACCGTCGGCCCAGTGACTGACATGGTGGCCGTCCATCCAGCGTGTGCGGGTGCAGCCGGGAAACCGACAGCCCCTGTCGCGGTGATCCAGGGCCCGGCGCATGGCAGGCGGAATGCTGCGGGTCTTGCGGCCCACGCTCAGCGACCGGCCCTGGTCGTCGTTGACGGAGACGGACAAGCCGCCATCACAGCAGATGCGTCGCACGGTGTCCGGGGCCAGGCCAGGGCCGTCATGGAGCTCCGGACTGCCAACGCCATCGGTATTCAGGGCATCGGCGTCGACGTGGACGTGCACGAGATACCGGTCCCCGGCGGATCCCGGCCCGGCTGTTCCACCGAGCCAGGATTCCGCGATGCAAAACAGGGCGTCCGCCCGGCGCTGTAGGGGGAGATCGCGTCCGGCACCTGGCGTTACCGCGGTAACGTCGCCGGGAGGTTCATGCACGCAGGCACCGGTTGGCGTTTCGCGGTTGCCGTCCACTTCGATGGCATCCATCGCGGCCTGCAGCGCTTCCAGCACGACGGCGCCTTCTTCCGGCGGCAGCACCGCATGGATGATCAGGCAGCCGTTCTCGTCGTGGTGCCACGTCAGGCTGCGGGCGGCGTGACGGGCGTTTGCTTCCCGGAGCGCCTCGGCCCGTTCTCCGGCCCGCCATTTGCTCGCCATTGTCTCCACGTGGTGGGCGGTGCCGTGGCGGGCCACGGTGAGCAGGACCTGTTCGTTGTCCGGGGTGGCAATCCGTGTCAGGGCGCGGACCTTGGAAAAGCTGAGTTCACCGGACTCGAAATGCCGCCGGATTTCGGGCAGACCGGGGAGGGCGCGGGCAACCCGCAGCTTCTCCCGGGCGGCGTTGAGGCCGATACCGCAGCGCCAGTTCAA
>JARFQW010000009.1 GCA_029287575.1 Gammaproteobacteria bacterium
GGATGACGTGATCACCATGACGAGCGGGGCCACCCGGGCGACGAGGGTGGAGCCCATGTAGCCGATGCGCCGGCGCATGCCCTCGGGAAGAGGCCGCGCGGCAATTGCCAGGAAGGCGATGCAGCCCAGCCCCAGGCCAAGCGTCGTCCAGTCCATCTGGCCGGGCCGGGCAAGTACGTAGGCGAAGGTCTCGTGGGGATGGAGGCCCGTGGGCAGGGAGAGTCCGGCCAGGTGCTTGACCTGGTCCGCAATGATGACGATGGCCGCGCCGCTGCTGAAGCCGGTGAGCACCGGTGAGCTCAGCAGATTGGCTAGCAGGCCGAGCCGCAGGATCCCCATCAACAGGAGGATCAGCCCGGCCATGGCGGCCAGCGCGCTGGCGTGCTCGGCCGCATCGGCGGCGCCGACCGTCTGGGACAGCGCGGCGGCCACCATGATGGAAACCACCGACGTGGGACCCACGGAAAGCCCCCGGCTTGTGCCGAGCAGCGCGTAGATCACCGGCGGCAGAATGGCGGCATACAGGCCGATCTGCGGCGGCAGACCCGCAACCATCGCAAAGGCCAGGCCCTGGGGCACCATGAGTATCGCCGTGACGAGGCCGGCCACCACGTCCCCGGAAATCTGGCGCCGGCTGACCTGGGGCAGCCAGCCCAGGACCGGCAGGTGTTTTTTTGCATCCATACCCGGGACGGGCCCCCCAAAACCCGGCATGCGCCTTTGCGTCGGCCCGGCGCTTGCCGTCTGCCGTTCTTCGATATCATGACGGTTCTGGAAGGAGGCTGCATTTCTTGCGTGTTCTGTTCCGCTTTTTCGTCCTCGCCGTGCTGGTCCTGGCTGCCGGCGGCTGGTTGTGGCTGAGGTCCAGCCTGCCTGCGCTCGACGGAGAAATGGCCGTGCGCGGGCTTACCGCGCCGGCTACCGTCGAGCGGGATGCGCACGGGGTGCCCACGGTGACCGCCTCCAGCCGCGAGGATCTCGCCCGGGCCACGGGCTTTGTGCATGCTCAGGACCGCTACTTCCAGATGGACCTGCTTCGCCGAAAAGCGGCGGGCGAGTTGTCCGCCCTGTTCGGATCCGCGGCCGTGGAAGCAGACAGGCGCCTGCGGATCCACCGCTTCCGGGCCCTGGCGGAGAACGCCGTTGCGCAAGGCCCTGCTTCGGATCGCGCGATTGTCGAGGCTTACGCCGAGGGCGTGAATGCCGGGCTTGCGGCCCTTGGCGCGCGGCCCTTCGAGTACCTCCTGCTTCGCCAGAACCCCGTGCCCTGGCAGCCGGCGGACAGTGTGCTCGTGCTGTTTTCGATGTTTCTCGAACTGCACGACGAGCGGGGTGAGCGGGAAGCGGAGCTTGCGTTGATGGAGAGCGTCCTGCCCGGGGAACTGGTCGCGTTCTTGACGCCGCCCGGAACGCCCTGGGACGCACCCCTGGTCGGTGGCCCGCTGGAGGTGCCCCCCGTGCCGGGGCCGGAGGTGGTCGATCTGCGTCTGGGTCGCTCGGCCGCGCCCCTGGAGACGGCGGCGGCCCGGCGCCCGCTGATGGAGCCCCCGACTCCGGGGAGCAATTCCTGGGTCCTGTCCGGCGGCCGCACGGCTGACGGCCGGGCGCTCGTGGCCAATGACATGCACCTGCCGCTGGGCGTCCCGAATATTTTCTACCGGGCCCGTCTGCGGGTCGTCGGATCCGACGGGCTGGACCTGACCGGCGTGACCCTGCCCGGCGTGCCGAGTCTGGTCGCCGGCAGCAACGGCCATGTCGCCTGGGGCTTCACCAACAGCTACGGGGACTGGACCGATCTCGTTGACCTCGTACTGGACGACGACGTGCCGGGCCGTTACCTGAGCCCCGCCGGCTGGCGGGACTACGATCGCTTTGTCGAACGGATCGAGGTGGCGGGCGGGGATCCAGTGGAGCTCGAGGTCGCCTGGACTATCTGGGGGCCGGTGTTGCCGGCGGGAAGCGGCCGCCCTGAACGCGCGCTTGTCTGGCTTGCGCATCGTGATGGCGCCGCCAATCTGGGGCTGCTGGGGCTGGAGCATGTGACCACGGTGGAGGCCGCGCTCGAGGTGGCCAACCGAGCGGGCATTCCGCCGCAGAACATCGTTATCGGCGATGCGTCCGGCAACATTGCGTGGACCATTGCCGGGATGATTCCGGTCAAGCGGGGATTCGATCCCGCCCGGCCGGCGGACTGGTCAAAGCCGGGCACCGGCTGGCAGGGCTGGCTGCCTGGCGCCGACTACCCGCGCATCGTGAATCCCCCGGACGGTCGGATCTGGACCGCGAACGCGCGCTTGGTGGACGGCCCCTGGCTGGATGCCATCGGCAACGGCGGCTACGCTCTCGGCGCGCGGGCAACGCAGATCCGTGATGCGCTTGCCGGGGTCGATGACGCGCAGCCCGGGGACATGCTGGCCGTGCACCTGGACGATCGCGCCCTGTTTCTCGCCCCCTGGCGGCGGCTCCTGCTGGACCTGCCCTGGCCGGCGGCGGAGGACACGCCACAGCGAGCCGCGTTTCGGCAGGCCCTGGAGGGCTGGTCCGGCCGGGCGTCGGTGGACGCCCGCGGCTTCCGGCTCGTGTTCGAGTTTCGACAGCGTCTCTATGACCAGGTTTTCAGCGCGCTCACCGACGCGGTGAGGGCAGTGGACCCGGAGTTCCGGTTTACCGCGAGCCGGCAGGCCGAGGGCGCGCTATGGCGCCTCGTAACCGACCGCCCGGCGCATCTGCTGCCACCGCCCTGGGACAGCTGGGAGGCTTTTATTCGGGGGCTCGCGGATCAGACGGTCGAGGGCATCGATGCGGATGCCCCCACGTGGGGCGTGGCCAACAGCGCAGCGATCCGGCACCCCTTGAGCGGCGTGCTTCCGGTGCTCTCCGCCTGGCTGGACATGCCGGAGGATCCCCTGCCGGGCGCGATCCACATGCCCCGGGTCCAGCGCAACAGCTTCGGCGCCTCCGAGCGCTTCGCCGTGTCACCCGGCGCCGAGGCCGGGGGCTATCTGCATCTGCCCGGCGGCGCCAGCGGTCATCCACTCTCGCCGTTTTATCGAAGCGGTCATCAGGCCTGGGTAAGCGGCGAGCCCTCACCGTTTCTGCCGGGTCCGCCGGTTCATCGCCTCACCCTGACCCCCTAGTCCACGCCAGGAGATTTCATGAGTTCCAGTTCCCGATTCGCCGGTACCGAAAGCTACGTGGCGACCGACGCCCTCAAGAGCGCGGTCAATGCCGCGCTGACCCTCGAACGGCCGCTGCTGGTCAAGGGCGAACCGGGCACCGGCAAGACCCAGCTCGCCCAGGAGGTGGCGGGGTCGCTGGGCCGGCCGCTTTTCGAGTGGCACATCAAGTCCACGACCCGGGCTCGCCAGGGCCTATACGAGTACGATGCGGTCGCCCGTCTCCGGGACTCCCAGCTGGGCGACGATCGGGTTCATGACATCGGCAATTACATCGTGCGCGGCAAACTGTGGGAGGCCTTCGAGTCGGAACAGCAGCCGGTCCTTCTGATCGACGAGATCGACAAGGCGGACATCGAGTTTCCGAATGACCTCCTCCAGGAACTCGACCGTATGGAGTTCTACGTCTACGAGACCCGGGAGCTGGTCAAGGCGCGCCACCGGCCGTTGATCATCATCACGAGCAACAACGAGAAGGAGCTGCCGGACGCCTTCCTGCGCCGCTGCTTCTTCCACTACATCAGTTTTCCGGATGCCGAGAACATGGAGCGCATCGTCGAGGTGCACTTCCCCGGTCTCAAGAAGGACCTGCTGGCGGACGCGCTGGAATGCTTTTTCCGGGTCCGCGATGTGCCGGGGCTGAAAAAGAAGCCGTCCACCTCCGAGCTGCTGGACTGGATCAAGCTCCTGCTGGCCGAGGACATTCCGACCGAAGCACTGCGCGCGGAAGACAGCCGTTCCCTGATCCCGCCGCTGTACGGCGCCTTGCTGAAAAACGAGCAGGATGTGCACCTGTTCGAACGGCTGGTCTTCATGCACCGTCGCAATGCTGGTTGATTTCTTCTCACGGCTGCGGGCCGCGGGTCTGCCGGTCTCCATCACCGAGTATCTGGCGCTGCTCGAGGGGCTTTCCCGGGGGCTGGGCGATCACAGCGTGGACGAATTCTACCTGCTTGCCCGGGCAGCGCTGGTGAAGGACGAGCGTCTGCTCGACCGCTTCGACCAGGCTTTCGGTGAATGGTTCGAGGGCCGGGAAGCCACGATCCGCCGGCTGGTCGCCGACCTGCCGGCGGACTGGCTGAAGCTGCGGGGGGAACTGGACCTGACTCCCGAGCAACTCGAAGAGGCCCAGCGCTACGAGAGCCTCGAAGCCCTCATGGACGCGCTCAAGGAGCGGCTGGAGGAACAGGAGAAGCGCCACGAGGGGGGCAACCGGTGGATCGGCACCCGCGGCACCTCGCCTTTCGGCCATGGCGGCCACAATCCGTCCGGCGTGCGCATGGGCGGCAAGGGGGGGCAGGGCCGGGCGGCCAAGGTCTGGGAGCAGCGCACCTACCGGGACCTGGACGACCGGCGGGAGCTGGGCACTCGCAACCTCAAGGTCGCCCTGCGCCGGCTTCGCCAGTTCGCGAGGGAAGGGGCGGCCACCGAACTGGATCTCGATGACACGATCGGCTCGACGGCCCGTAACGGGGGCTGGCTGGATATCCGCATGCGGCCCGAGCGCCACAACGCGGTGAAGATCCTCCTGCTGCTGGATGTGGGCGGATCCATGGACGGTCACGTGCGTGTCTGCGAGGAGCTGTTTTCCGAGGCCCGGGCCGAGTTCAAGTACCTGGAGCACTACTACTTCCACAACTGCGTGTACGAGTCTCTGTGGCGGGACAATCGACGCCGGGAGGCGACACGCATTGCCACGATGGAAGTCATCCATCGCTATCCGCGGGACTGGCGGGTCATTTTCGTCGGCGATGCAACGATGGGGCCCTACGAAATTGTCTCGCCGGGTGGCAGCATCGAGCACTGGAACGAGGAGCCGGGCTCGGCCTGGATGGCCCGTCTGCTCGATGCCTTTCCGTCGGCGGCGTGGCTCAATCCCCAGCCGGAACGCTACTGGAACCACATGCCGTCGATCCGGTTGCTGAAGGACCTGATGGGGGAGCGCATGTTTTCGCTGAGCCCCGCCGGTCTGGAAGACGCCATGAGGGCCCTGCGCCGGCGGTCCGCGCCGCCGGTCCGGCCGGCTCCCGAGACGCCGGCCTGAAGCGGCGGCAGCCGGGGAACGTCCCCGCCTGCCGCCTTGACCTGTTTCAGGTGGGCCGGACCCGGCTCACGGCCTGCTACTGGTCGCTGACCAGCAGCGTCGAGCGGGCCGGTATCGTTCCGGTCAGCAGGCCGCCGGTCACCGCCAGGTCCGTCTCCGCGCCGGTGAGTTCGGTCACTGCTCCGTCCGCCAGGGTGACGGGTATGCCGCCGCTGCCGAGCGTGCCGAGGTCCACATCGGTATCCTCGTTGTTGAGGACCACGACCACCGAGGGCGCGCCCTCCAGATCCCGCTGGAACGCCAGCACGTCGGTCGGGGCTCCTCCAGCCAGCTGGCTGATCGTAAGCGTGGGGGCGGCCGGATCGTTCGCGTCCATGCGCCAGCTGTAGCAGCCGGCTTCGGCGGTGCTGACCTGACCCTCGGTTCCCGCACCGGATGCGGGGACCATGGTCACCTCAGTGTCCAGCGGCGTATTGCCGGATTCCGCCTCGATCAGGGCGAACTCGACGGACCAGTCTCCGGCGGCCACCTTGTACCGCTCGTCGCCGGCGCCGAGAGTGACCCGGGCCTCATACACCCCGTCCCCCAGGTTGGCGAAGCCATCTGTGGCGGGCGGCGGGTCGGCCCAGTCATTGAAGGACCCCCGGGCGAACATCTCCACCCCGAAGGCCTCGGTCGGATCATTACCGGTTTGTTCGGGTTCACACGCACCGCCAGGTGCGGAAATGATCGTCTGGGTTCCGCGGCGGAGGGCCTCGTAGCCCTGGCGGGCCGCCGCCAGCGCGGCGATCCGCTCCCGGAGATCCAGGTCCACCGGTTCGTCGGTGGGAATGACCGGCACCTCGGTCAGGGTCAGGACCGGTGCGGCCGGGTCGGTCACGTCGAGCTGGAAATTGAAGCAGCCACCCTCTTCGAGATTGACGCTCGAATTTGCCGCCCCGCCTCCGGGCACGAGGCCCACCGGCGTGTCGATGAGCACCTCGCCGTTGGCGGTGAAGTCCGTACTCCAGTCCTCCGAGGCCACCTTGAACTCCCAGGCTCCGGGATCGATCTCGAATTCCGCCTGGTAGTCATTGCCGCCGAAATTCTCGAACTGGTTCACCGCCCCCCAGTCATTGAAGCCGCCGCGCACGAAGATCGGGGCGCCATAGGCTTCCGCCGGATCCCCGATGCCGGTGACGCCGCAGGTCTCCTTGGCGTTTTCGTCGATCTTCTCAATGATCGTGAGAACCGGTGCTTCCGGATCCGACACATCCAGGGTAAACGTGTAGCAGCCGCCGCGCGGGAGAATGGTCGAGGCGTTCAGGTTAGTGATTTCGCGCAGGGCGACGGGCGTATCCAGGGGCACCTCGCTCTCCGGCGCGACGAATTCGATGCTCCAGTCGGCCGCGGCCACCTTGAATTCCGCGTAGCCCGCCGGGGCCTCGAACTCCGCCTGGTAGATGTTGCCGCCCATGTTCATGAACATGGCTTCATCCGGCGGCGGGTCCGCCCAGTCGTTGAACCCGCCACGGGCGAACAGGGGGACCCCGTAGCCCTCGGCCGGGTCGC
>JARFQW010000119.1 GCA_029287575.1 Gammaproteobacteria bacterium
GAACGGGTTTATGACGTGGCGATGTCTGACGGGCGGGCAATCGACGACGATGGCCGTTGCCGGGTCCCGGTCGGCAGCACGGTGGATCTCGACACCGGGCGGTACGTGAATTCCATCGGCGACCCCGAGCTTGCGGTGCTCTGGCGGGATCCGGCTTTTGATCCGTCCGCGCACGCGTTCTACTACGCCCGCGTCCTGGAGATTCCCACGCCCCGCTACTCGCTGCTCGACTCACTGGCGTTGGGGATCGATCCCGCGCTGACGAAGCGGCCCGCCACGATCCAGGAGCGCGCCTACGGGTCTCCCGTCTGGTACGTCCCCTGAGCTCTCGCACGGCTGCCGCCCGGGCGGGTTGCCCCGGTCGTAGGGTTCGCGAACGGCCTGAATGTCCGCCGCCTGACAGCCCGTTGCGCCCGGGCTGCCTATACTTTCGCTACCACCGGGATCGTGGGTGGAGTTCCCGCAAGGATTGCAAACCCAGGCGCGCGAGGCGACCCGGGCGCGCTGGCGTGGGCCGGCTAGTCGGTTCCGCTTGAGAACCAATGCAACGCACAAGAGGACGAGCACCGATGGGAGTAGCCAAGATGGGCACGAAGGCGGTGAAGAGAACCGTCAAGAACGAAGTCGGCGATGTCGCCGACAAGATGATCGACAAGGGGCCCGCGGACAAGCTCGAGGACAAACTGGACGACAAGAAGGACAAGGCGGTCCGCAAGGGCATCAAGAAGACGGTGCTCTGAGCAGGAGCTCAGAGCCCGCCAACTCCGCGCTCCCTCGGGTGACACCCCCGACCCGGGCGCGGGGATTTTTGGCCGCGTTGGCCTGACCGGGGCGTTCGCGCCCCGGTCGCATTCTTTTCGAGACCTTGTGCCGGCGTTGTCCGTGCTGCGCTGCGGGACAGTTCGACTGGCATTTCGCGTATCCCTCTACCAGACTGCGGAGACGGCGCCGGCACATGCCGGAGGGGTCGGCGCGTGATTCGAACTATCCGAGGGGGACATATCCATGAACAGGTCAATGGCACGAGTCTGGCTGGGTTTGGCGGGTGCGACCGGACTTCTGTGGTCCGTCGGCGCGCTCGCAGACAGCCATGGAATGAAGGCATCGGCAACGATCGTCGGCTGCGAGAACAAGCAGATCGAGGGTCTGGCCACGCTGACGGAGCAAACCACGGAGGAGGGCATCAAGGAGGTGACCGTCGAAATGCGGGTCACCGGGCTGACCGACGGCAAGCACGCGGTGCATATCCACGAGGTGGGAGCCTGCGAGCCCTGCGGCGCCGCGAAAGGCCACCACGATCCCGGTCCTTTCGGCGAGTCCCGTCCCGACAGCGCCGGCGATGGCACCCCGGCGAAGGACATCAATCATCCCTATCACATGGGTGATCTGATCAATATCGAGGTAAAGGAAGGCCTCGGCACGATGAAGCACACGACCAACCGTGTGACGCTTTCACCGGGACGTCTGTCCATCCTCGACGAGGACGGCAGTGCCTTCATCATCCACACCAATGCGGACACCTATTGCGATCACGAATCCGATCTGAAGAAGGGTTGCGCCGGTGGTTCCCGCGACGCCTGCGGCATCATCCGCCCGGTCGGCGGCTAGGCGAAAGACGACCACAGGGCCTTATGCCGTTTTCCCGTGGTGTCGGGCGTTGCGACTGACGCCCGCCTACCCGGGTGAGCAAGCAGCATTTTGCTGGCAATTGACTGCTGGCCAGTGACTGTCACTGTCACTCCAATCAACAGGGATTAAACAATGAACAAGATATGCAGACTCCTGACCGCGTTGGCGGCAGCCGTGCTTCTCGCGGCAGGTGCCGTGGGCGCAAGCCTGGCGGCCGACGCGGAGCAGGTCACGGCTGCGGAGGCGAAGACCCACTCCAGTGAAAGCTGGGTCATGCTGGAAGGTTACGTCGTGGAGTCGATTGGCAACGAGCGTTACCAGTTCAAGGACGACAGCGGCGAGATCGAGGTCCACATAGAGCCGGAAGAATGGCGCATGCATAAGGTCACCAAGGACACACGTGTGCGTATCCTGGGACAGCTCAAGAAGCGCGGTGACCGGATCGAGGTGAAAGCGGACCGGGTCGCGGTCGTCGACTAGCCCACGCGTTTGTCGTCGGCCAGGCCGAGGGGTCCCGCGGGCGGGATGACCGGCATGTGGCGGGTCCGCTCGAGGCGCTCGTAACGGGATTTCGGGTGACGTCGGCTCGTTGGGTTTCGCTTCGCCGGAGCGCCGGGTGTCGAGGATCCCGATGGGTCAACGGCAAGGGTTTTGCGGCGGGAATCGATCCGCCGGGCCCGAATCGCCATCGCCGCGGCGATGGCGGCGGCGATCAGAACGCAGGCCAGGGCCTCACGCTGATCCGGGGTAAATCGAAACGCGTCGGCCGGTAGCCCGGCGGGGAAGGCCATTAGCAATCCCAGAGCCGAGGCGACTATCGCCCCCGTGGCAATCCTTGCCCATCTGAACAGGCCGTCCATTCCCGCTCCCTGGCTGTCATCCGTGCCGGTCCTCTCGGGGCCCGGGCAGGTATCGACTATGGCCGCTTCATCGGGTGGGTGTAAGGATCCGCGTCACAAGACGGCCAGACGAATGGGTTTTTGAACGTGGCCGTTGCCTTGCTGGCCCTGCGCCCTGCGCTGCTGACGCGCATCGGCCCGCTACACTCCTGCTGGGCGAACGAGATTCGCCCGCCGGACACTCGTGGGCTAGGGTAAGGACAGGTTGAAGGGAGTCGGCGCATGAAACAGGTCTGGATATGGGGCGCGGCAGGCATTGCCCTGTTGGTCTTGTTGTATCTCATCCTGCGCGGCGAGCCCGCTACCGAACCGGAAGCCGAGCCCGTAGCCGAGCCCGCGCCGGTCGAGGCGTCGGCGGTTCCCGTGACGTCGCCGTCAACGGATTCCGGGCGGGTCGAACCCGAACTGGAAGAAGCGCCGACTGTCGAGGTGCCCGTGGAGCCGCCACCGGTTCTCCCGGAGCTGGACAACAGCGACCCGGAGATTTCCACGGCGCTCACTGACGCCTATGGTGCCGATCCGGTGGCGCAGCTGCTGGTGGGGTCACAGCTGGTTCGCAAGATCGTGGTCACCATCGACAATCTTCCGAGGGAGAAAATTTCCATGCGGCTTCGGGCGGTCCGGTCTGCTCCGGGCCGGTTCGAGCCCGGCGGGACCATTGACGGCCCCATGCTGACCGAGGCAAATTTCGGGCGCTATGCGCCGTATGTCGCGCTGGTGAATGCGAGCGACGCCGCTGGTACCGTCGCCCTCTACCAGTATTACTATCCCTTGCTGCAGGAAGCCTATGAGGAACTCGGCTATCCGGATTCGCGCTTCAACGACCGGGTTGTGGAGGTGATCGACGATCTTCTCGCGGCGCCCGAGATCGATCGCCCGGTCCGGCTCGTTCGCCCGCACGTGCTTTACACGTTCGAAGACCCGAATCTCGAGGCACTGTCCGCCGGTCAGAAAATGATGATCCGCATGGGTCCGGCGAATGCGGCCGTTATCAAGGCCCGGCTTCGGGAAGTTCGCGACCGGGTCGCCGCCTGGGAGCCGCCGGATTCGGCACCTGTGGCCGAAGATGCGGTGGTCGAAGAGGCGCCTGCCGGGAACGAGTGAGCGCCCTGGTTCGCCCCGGGCTCTGAAAGCCGGGGCAGGGGCCGGGCCCCCCGCCGCGCATCGTCCCGGGCGCTCCGCTATAGTGCGAATGGGATCCCGGTTCCAGTGAGCCGGCAACAAGAACAATAGCGGCGTTGGTTCGGCGCGCCACGCCCCGGCAGGGGTGTGTGGATGCCAGTCTGGTCAGACGCCAACACGCCCGGTGCAACGCGCAATGCCGGATACCGAAAACAAGGCACTGGTCCTGGTCACGGACTATGACAAGGTCGGCCCGCTCATCCGCTGGGCCGGGTCGTTCGCCCGCGGCCGCGATGCGCATCTGACCGTTCTGTGCTGCGGCCGGCGGGGAATGGCCACGTCCGCGACGGCCGGCGAGCCGCGGCTGGTGGCCGAAGCCCGGGAGGTGCTCGCTTCGCCGGCGCTCAAGGGCGTTCCCACCGAGTTGCTGGCGGTCAGCGCCGATGATCCGGTGCAGGCCGCGCTGGCGGAAGTTGAACGGGAGGGCATCGAACTCATGGTAGCCGGCGCTGACGGCACTCTGGGCGAGAATGCCGCGGCCCGGCGCATCACCGAGCGGGTTCTCCAGTTCAGCCCCTGCGATACGGTGGTAGTGGATCCCGGCGAGAACGAGGGCGAAGCGTTCGAACGGGTGCTTGTTCCCTATTCCGGCCGATTCCGCATCCATGCGCTGCGCACCGCGGCTAGGCTTGCCCACGGCAATGACGGCGTTGCGGTGCCATTTCTGGTTGGAACGTTTTTCGGCAAGGACTCCGAAGACGTGGCCATGCGGGAACTGGCCCGGGAAATCGAAGAGGCGGGCATCGAGCAGGAGCAGATCGTCACACCGCTTATCGATGTTTCGTCCAAGCCGCTGAGCAGTATTGTCAGCCGCAGCCGGGACCATGACCTGGTTCTTTTCGGTGCATCGTCCACGGACGTGCTGCGGCGCCTTCGGGGTTCGGGCAAGGACGCCGCGGTTCAGCCGGTGGGCAGGAATACGGCCCTCGCCGTGGCCAGGTATGCCCGCTCGGCCTGGCGCAGCGTTTTCACCAACAAATCCGGTTCCGCTCCGGCCTGGGTACCCACGCTCAGGCCCAAGGAACGGGTCGATGTATTCGACCGGGTGCAGGCGGGAGCCCGGTTGAACACCGACTTCATCGTCATGCTGGCCCTGTCCACTGCCATCGCGTCGTTCGGACTGATGCAGGGTTCCACGGCCGTAGTGATCGGGGCAATGCTCGTCGCGCCCCTGATGACCCCGATCATCGGGGCGGGCCTCGCCCTTATCCAGGGCAATACCCGGCTGTACCGGGAATCCATGAAGGCGATTCTTTTCGGGATCCTGGCCGGGCTGCTCATATCGGCGCTGATCGGTTTCATCACCCAGGCGCTGGAACTGACCCAGGAGGTCACGGCGCGGGCCCGGCCCACGCTCCTGGACCTGGCCGTGGCCCTGTTCTCCGGCATGGCGGTCGCTTATGCGCTGGCCAGGCCGTCCCTGGCCGGGGCGATCGCCGGCGTGGCAATTGCTACGGCCCTGGTTCCGCCATTGAGCGTGATCGGCATTTCCCTGGCTCACGGGGCACTGGGCATTGCCTTCGGTGCGTCGGTCCTGTTTCTCACCAACATCGTGGCGATCATCCTCGGCGCCGCGTTCGTGTTCCGCATGCTGGGGATAGGCGGCGAAAGTCTGGGTGTGGGCCCGCGACTTTGGGTACGAAGAACCTTGCTGGTGCTCAGCCTGGCATCGGTGCTGCTCGTGCTTCCCCTGTGGAAGATGTCGTTCGAGACGATTGCCACCGGCCAGTCGCGGGCCGCCGTGCTGGACGTGTCGGATGAGCTGAGGCTGGCGGTGGAGCGACGGGTGAAAGCCGAATCGGGCGTGTCCCTGTTGCTGCTGGGCCGGCCCTACTGGGATCCCGAAAGGGTTTCGCTGATCCTCAGCGTGTCGGCCGGCAAGACCGTGCCGTCGACGCTGCAGGCCGAGCTGGTGGAGACTGTCAGGAAGAAGATTGGTCCCCACGCCGACGTCCACGTGGTGTTTATCCAGGACCTGTCGGTGAGCGATTTCGAAGGCGACGAAGACTCGCTGCTGCCGTGGGGTTTGTAGGGAGGACCGAAAGAAGGCCTGGCCCGGTTCGAGCGTGTCGGCCAGCGCGGGTGCCGGTCACGAGGACCCGCAGCGGCGCCTGCTATCCTATCGGCAATCTGCGCCGAGGACGCACGGCAATCGGGCCGAGCGCATCGGCGTGCAATCAACCAGACAGAGAACAGCGCATGCGGATCGGCAAACTCTGCCCGGGTTGTCTCACCGGACTGGCGCGTGGGTCCGTCGCCACGATGTTCGCGGCCCTGACCGCCCTGTCATGGACCGGTGTGGCGGCAGCGGATGAAACGCCGTTCGGATGGACGCCGGGCTGGACGCTGGCGCCCTACGGCTGGCTCGCCGGGCTGGACGGGACCATCGGTTCGAAGGCCCCGGACACGGGCGGCGGCCCCTTGCTGCCGCCGCGCCTGGACGTGTCGGTGGACGATCAACTCGAACAGATCGGCTTCATGTTTTTCGGAGAGTGGCGGGGTGACCGGTGGATGGCATTCGTCGATACGGTGTGGGCCAACGTGTCCCAGGACGCGGACATCAAGGTCAGCCGCCTGCTTCCCGAGTCCGACTCCGAGGCGACGATTGACGGCAACATCTACCAGGCGGCCGTGGGCTACCGGCTCCTGGACTGGGACCGTTCCTACCTGGTTGTTTACGGCGGTGGCCGCTACTACGACCTCAAGGCCGAAGTCGAGGCGAAGGGCGGTGTTCTGCCGAGAAAAATCGAGACCTCCACCACCCGGAGCTGGACCGACGCGATGATCGGCGGTCGCTGGTCCTATGGCCTGGGCAAGAACTGGACCGGCTTCGTGCTGGCCGACTACGGGGTGGGCCAGTCGAATTCCACCTGGCAGATTTTCGGGAACATCGGCTACAACTTTTCCTGGGGTTCGGTCGTGGGGGGCTACCGCTACATGAACCTGGATTACGACACGTCGTCCTACAAGATCAATCTCAGTCTGAGCGGCCCGCTACTCGGCGTGGCGATCTCGTTCTGACGGGCCAGTCAGCGAGCCGGGCGGCGGTTTTCGCCGCTGCAAGCCTCGATCGGACCGGTCTGAAGCATCCGGCAGGCCATGAATCCCGATAAGCGCCAGCCGGCCGGTCCCGGCGCGCGGCTCCCGAAGCGTTTGTTGCTCATGTTCGGCCTGGTCAATCTGCCCCTGTCCATGCTGATGTCGCCGACCGCGGCCATCCTGCCCAATTTCTACCTGGAGCATACCGCGGTCACCCTCGGGGGGCTGGCGACGGTGACCTTCGTCGCGCGGCTTTTCGACGGTCTTACCGACCCCATGATCGGGCTTCTTTCCGACCGCGCTGGAACCCGCAAGCCCTGGATGCTGGCCGGTGCCCTGGTCGTTGCGGCCGGCGCTTGGTTTCTCTACAACCCGGGCCCGGAGGCTCGCCTGGGTCACTTGATGTGCTGGTACCTCGTGGTGACCCTGGGCTGGACCCTCGTCGAGATCCCGCACACCGCCATGGGTGCCGAGCTGTCCGCCGATTACGACGAGCGTTCGCGGATCGCCCTGTGGCGGCAGATGCTGGGTTTTGCGGGGGGCCTCCTGTTCATGGCGTCTCCCTTGCTGCTCGGTGGCGGCGACACCGCGTTCACCCCGGCGGTAATGGCGTCGATATCACTATTCATCATCGTGGGGTTGCCGCTTGCCGTTGCCCTGATGAGTTGGCGGGTCCGGGAGCCCCGTCGACGAGCGTCGGGGCGGCAGATTTCCCCGGCCGATCTGTGGCTGGCCATCCGCAACACGCCGCCGTTGCGCTACTTTCTGCTCACCCAGGTCCTGTTCGGCCTTGCTACGGGTGCGGTCGCGAGCCTGTTCGTCATCTACTCCAGCCAGTACCTGGGACTGGGTGAGCGGATTCCCCACATCGCCATGCCGATGACCCTGGCCATGGCGGCGGGGATGCCGGTCTGGCTGCAGGTGATGCGCCGGCTGGACAAGCACCGGTGCTGGGCCATAGCGGCGGTGGGCATGATGGCCACCCTGGTGGCGATCCCCGCGCTCGAGCCGGGGCCGGAATCCCTGGGCCCCATGGTGCTGATCATGAGCCTGCATGGGTTTTTCCTGGGCGTGTCGTCGATTGCCCTGCCGTCCCTGCTGGCGGACATCGTGGACTACGATCTGTGGCGCAACGGCAAGGACCGGGCGGCGATTTTCTTTGCCTTCCAGGCCCTCGTCACCAAGCTCAATCAGGGCATCGGCGGCGCCATCGCCCTGGGCATACCCACCCTGTTCGGCTTCAGCGGCAAGGAGGCGGTATCGGGATCCGCTGCCCTAGGCCTGAAGGTGGCGTTCATCGGCTGGCCCTGCCTGCTCCTGATCCCGATGCTTGTCCTGGCCTGGCGTTACCCCCTCGATCGCCGGGCGCATAGCATCCTCGCCCGGCGCCTGGCGCGTCGCGATAAGACGCCGCCGCGGGGTTCGCCGCGCGCGATGTCGACATGACCAGCGTGGTCCAGGGAGCTCGACGTGGTTTCGAGGAGTAACGGGCAATGCCGCCCACGAAAGGAATGATCCATGCCTGCACAGAAATCTGATCTGACGGTGTCGTCGCCACGTAATCTGGCTGGATGGCTGGCCGCCCTGATCGCCGCTGGGATACCTGTCGCGGCGGCGGCCGACGATGCCGCGCTCGCCGCGCGTGCCTACCGGGAGGCGAACGATGCCAGGATTCTCACGGACTTCGGCGAGTTCCTGAAGCTGCCGAATGTGGCCTCCAACCTGGCGGACATGGCGGCAAACGCCGACTGGATCGAGGCTTACCTGGGACAGCGTGGTTTCGAAACGCGCCGTTGGGAGGCGGGCGGCGCGCCCTACGTCTATGGGGAGAGGCGTGTTGCCGGCGCCGCGAAGACCCTGCTGATTTACGCGCATTTCGATGGCCAGCCGGTGGCCCCCGAAGAGTGGGCGAGTCCACCCTGGACGCCGACGCTGCGCACGGACCTGGTCGTCAACGGCGGGGAGGTCGTGCCGTGGAAACGCGTGCAAACGGCCATCGACCCCCGGTGGCGGGTTTTCGCCCGGTCGGCGGGTGATGACAAGGCGCCGGTCATTGCCCTGGCCGCGGCGGTCGATGCGCTGGATGCAGCCGGCATCGAACCGTCTGTCAACATCAAGGTCATTCTCGACGGCGAGGAGGAGGCGGGTTCGCCGACCCTGGACCGGATTCTCAGTGCCCATGCCGATGACCTCCAGGCGGACCTGATGCTGTTCTGCGACGGTCCGATGCACCAGTCGCGCCGCCGCCAGCTGGTCTTCGGCGTGCGCGGGTCGATGACCGTGGATCTCACGGCCTACGGTGCGCAACGGCCCCTGCACAGCGGCCACTACGGCAACTGGGCGCCGAATCCGAATGACACGCTGATCCGGCTCTTGGCCGGCATGAAGGACGGCCAGGGGCGCATTACGATTCCGGGCTATGGCGACGCGGTCCGTCCGATCACGCCCGCCGAACAGGCGGCGATTGACGCCATGCCCCGCATCGAGGCGGGATTGGCGAAGGAGCTCGGTCTGGGCCGCACCGAGGGAGGAGGAGACCGGCTGGAGACGCTGGTGATGCGCCCGGCCATCGTGGTCAAGGGTTTGTCCGGTGGCGGCGTCGGTGCGGACTCCAGCAACGTGATCCGGCCCTCAGCGACCGCCTCCTTGAATCTCCGCCTCGTCCCGGATCAGACGCCGGACACTATCCGGCCGGTGCTGGAGAAGTATTTCGCGGAGCAGGGGTTTCATATCGTGCATGCGGATCCGGACCGGGACACACTGCTTGCCCACGAACGGGTGCTGAAGGTGGACTGGCGGCCCGGCGCGTACCGGGGATTCCGGTCCGACCTGGACAGCGCCGAGGCGCGGCGGCTCGTCGACGTTCTGGATGGTATCGGCGGCGAACCCACGCTGCTCACTCCGACCATGGGTGGCAGTCTGCCTATCTACCTGTTCGAGACCGCCCTGGACCTGCCGATTGTTCTGCTGCCCGTGGCCAATCATGACAACAATCAGCACGGCCGCAACGAAAACCTGCGTCTGCAGAATCTCTGGGATGCCATCGAGGTCTATGCGGCGGTGCTCGCCAATTACGGCCGATAGCCTGTTAGCCGGAACTCAGGACAGCCCGCCGGCCAGTTCGCGCCGCGTGATTTCCACTTCGGACAGCTTCGGGCAGTGCCTGGAAATATTTCTCAAAAGACCCAGCAGATAGGGCAGATGCAGGCCCGCGACGAGCTTGCCGGTGGTCAGCAAGGCGACCGAGATGTCCCGGTCGGGGTCCGCCCACAGGAAGTTGTTCGTGAATCCGAGATGGCCGAAGGCGCGGGCCGTGTCCGGCCCGAACAGACCGAATGGGGAGTCACCGAGCATCATGCCGGCGGAATATCTCAGCGGCACCAGCAAGGACCGGTCCACTTCGGGTTTGCCGACTTCGGCCGTCGCCCGGCGTACGGTGAGGGGGTCGAAGACCCGCACGCCGTCGAGCTCGCCGCCGTTGAGCAGGCACTGAAAGAACCGGCTGCCGTCGTCAGCGGTGGCGACGCCGTTGCCGGCAGGGATCACCGCCTGGTAGAAACGGGGATCGTTGGACACCTCGACGGCTCGTTCCAGGGTTGTCCCGATCGCGCGCCGCAGATACACGTTCACGGGAGCGCTGATCCTGACCCCGGTCGTGTAGTTCCTGGCCAGCTGCTTCAGGACTGACGGACTGGCGCCGAAATCCATGCTGGTCAATCCGAGAGGCGTGCCGACCTGTTCCCGGAAGAACGAGCGGAACGTCTGGCCGGACACCGTCTCCACCAGATCCGCGATCACGAAACCCGCGGTCAGGGCGTGATAGGCATGATGGTGGCCCGGTTTTTCCGGAGCCGAGGCATACAGGCGGCGCAGGATTTCCTTCCTGTCCAGCAGCAGCTCCACGATGTCGGCACTGCCGGCGTCCACGGTGGGAATCCCGGCCTTGTGGCACAACAGCTGGTAGATGGTGATGTCCCGCTTGCCGTTCTGGCCGAAGGCCGGCACGTAGTGGCTGACCGGGTCGAGCAGGCTGATTTCCTTACGCTCGGACAGCATGTGCACGGGCATGGCGGCGATCGCCTTGCTGGCCGAGTACAGGCAGACCGGCGTGTCCGGTGTCATCGGCACGCGGGGCTCATCGCGATCGCCGGGGCCCGCGCCCCGGGCATGGCCGATGGCCCGTTTCAGCACGATCTCGCCGTGGCGGCGCAGCACGAAGGAAATCCCGGGCTGCATGCCGGTGGCATAGATGCTCTCGATGCTCTTCCAGATGGCGTTCGCGCCCCGGTTGCTGATGCCCACCGACTCCGGATCGACCTCTGCCGATTCGTCGATACATGTGACGCTCGACAGGTCATTCGGTACGTCCGCCGATGACATGACGAGGCCGCGGAGTTGAGACGGGAGATAGCGCAAGCGGGTCAACATGAGCCAGGCCTGTCCGGGCAGTGAAGGTTCTCTAAGCCTATCGCAAGCTACTGCTCTTCGCCCGGAATCGGATCACGTCGCCGGGACGCCGGCGCCAGGGCATAGAGCGCGGTGCCGGCGGCCAGAAACGCCAGCGTGACCAGCACCGGCCGGAGCGAGACCTGGGCAAGCAGCCAGAGGCAGACAGCGATGGCGATCACGGGGATCAGGTAACCCCCCGGAAGCTGCACCGGCGCCGGGCCCATCCTGCGGCGGAGCCGGGGAAGGCAGGCGATCGACAACACGTAGACGGCGAGCCGCACCACGGAACTCATGCCGGCGAGCCAGGCAAACGAGCCCCACGTGGCCAGCCCGAAGGCAATAATGCCGAAGAAAACAATGGACTGGTGGGGTGTGAGATAACGCTCGTGAACACCGCCGAGCCAGCGCGGCAGCAGCCCGTCCCGGGCGAGTGCATAGGTGACCCGGGGCGCGGTGATCACCGTGCCCGCGACATTCCCGCCGACCGAGACCACGACGCCGATGGTCAGAATCAGTGCGCCCACCGGCCCCATCAGCGCATCGGCCACGTCCACCAGCGGTCGTTTGGATGCCGCGAGTTCCGGCAGCACGGCCACGCTGACGGCCTGGATCAAAACGTACAGCACAGTTGCCATGACCAGCGCCCAGAGCAGCGCGCGCGGCATGTCCCGGGCCGGGTTCTTCGCCTCGCCGGCGGGTATCAGCGTTCCCTCCCAGCCGACGAAGGCGTAGATCAGGAGCAGCGCGGCAGCGCCGAAGTCGCTGCGGGCCGGGAATCCGTCGGCGGCCAGCGGCAGCGTTTCGGGGCTCACGTAGCCGAGACCCAGGGCAACGAGCAACGCCAGCGGCAGGAGCTTCAGCACCGTCAGGATGCTCATGGCGCCGATGGCATGGCGCACACCGGTGACATTGATCCAGGTCAGTGATCCGCAAATCAACAACAGCAGCGTGGTTCGCGTGGCCCCCGAATCCGCGGCCGGCCAGAAGTAGGCGATGGAACTCACGAGGAGATTCAGGTTCGCGGCAAAGGCCGTGACCCGGGCCACGTACAGTGCCCAGCCGGTTTGAAAACCCACGAACGGCCCGAAGGCCTCCTTGGTGTAGAGAATGGGGCCGCCCGTACCGCGGAAATAGCTGGCTACTTCGCCGTGAGCGAGGATCACCGGGGCCATGATCAGGCCGCAGAACAGGAACATCAGGGGGCTGAAGGTCCCGGTCAGCCGGGCGGCCTCGGCGGGCACGCCGAAGATCCCGGCGCCGATCAGTCCGTTGATGGTCAGGACCCAGAGGCCGGCCGCCGTGAGGTTGCGGGCGAGCCGCTCGTTGTCGTTGATGGGTGGGGTCGCCACGGCGTGTTCCTGTGTTGCGCGGACGGGGTCGGGCGGAGGCCGGCCGGGTGGCCGGCAGCTCGGTACGGGCGCGAAATCTGCCAGTCTACGGGTCAGCGGGCCCGTGCAGCCTGCGGGCATGATATACGGCATTGAGCACGCCCAGACATAGCTCCATCACCGCATAGGTCACGATGGTAGCCAGGACGATGTCCATGGCTTCCTCGCCTATGCGGGACACGGGGAAATTCTGATTGACGATCAGAAGGGCGATGCTCGGGTTGCGAGTCGCGCAGCTCATCGCGCCGGCGAAGCGCGTCCGCGGATCGGGCCCGGTCATGAGCCAGCCAAAGGTGTACGCGCCAGCATAAATGACCGGGAACGTGGCCAGGGCCACGGCGGGGGTTGCCAGGATCGCCCGATATTCCTGGCTCACCACCAGCGCCAGCACGAGGACGAGACCGAGATTCGACAGGACCACGATCGCGGGTCGGAGACGCGCGCAGCGCGACGGGGCCAGTCGCCGCAGCGCCAGCCCTGCGGCCACCGGGGAGATGACCAGCAGAAGCAGCATCCGCACGATCGGTCCACTGTCCACGTCCACCGGGCCCTGCACCGGAAGAACCACGCTCAGCAGCAGGGGCGTGGCCACCAGCGCCACGGCACTCAGCAGAACCAGCATCGCGAGGGCGCCGGCCTGATCGGCGCCGGCCAGCGCCGCGTACTTGGCGCTGGTGGCGGCCGGCGGCATGCACATCAACAGCAGGAGCGCACCGGCGCAGGGTACCGATACGGGGGCGAACTGCAGAACCAGCCACGCGAATGCCACGCTGATGCCGAACGCGGCCACGATGATTTTCAGCATGAGCCGGAACCGGGACAGGGTGGCAAGCAGGTCTGAAGGGTTCAGCCCCATGCCCAGCGCGAGCATCGTGCTCGTGATGACGAGCACCAGCAGGGGATTCAGAATGGCGGCGTAGCTCATGGCCGCGTGGCCGGGTCAGCGGCGGCCCCGGCCCCGGCCCTGGGGTCCCGGCAAGCCATGCCGTCGTCAGCGGGCCGCCAGCCCGGGCTGCAGATTCTCCGAGTCGCTGGCAGGCGCGAACTCGAAATCGGATTCCCTCACCCGCCGGGTCTGCCACCAGTACGCGCTGGTGCTCCTGCTCCAGTTGTTGGTGATGCGGCCCTTGTCCATGTACCAGCTGTGATCCACCCGCGCCCAGGCGGTCTTGGCGAGCTGCTTCTGCAGGCGGTCGTTGAAACGCCGGCAGACGTCAGCGCGGACCTCCATACGCGCGCTGCCGCGGCGGGCCTTCAGTTTCAGGCACTCGAGGATGTAGTGAGCCTGGCGCTCGAGCATGAAAATGATGGAGTAGTGGCCGAGATTGGTGTTCGGTCCGTACATCATGAACAAATTCGGAAAGCCCGGCACCGTGATTCCGAGGTAGGCCTCGGGGCCGGCGCTGCGCCATTGCTTGGCCAGCGACCGGCCGTCCCGGCCGCGAATCTCCATGGGCGCGAGGAACTCCGTGCTCCTGAAGCCCGTGCCGTAGATGATCGCGTCCAGCGCATGTTCTGCGCCGTCAATCGTGACCACCCCCGACGGGCTGATTCGCTCTATCGGTTCGAAACAGACAGTGACGTTGGGCCGATTCAGGGACGGGTAGTAATCGTCGGACACCAGAATGCGCTTGCCGCCGATCGGATAGTCCGGCACGAGGCGCGCTCTGAGGCCGGGGTCGGCCACGTCCCGCCGGATCGCGCGCCGGGCCAGCCACTCGCCGGCGTGCCGGAATCCGGGCCAGCCGAGAATGATCGGGTAGATGAAGAACTCGTAGTAGGCCCATATCCAGCTCCTGTAGAGCCGCGACAGCCATTGCGAGCTTCCCAGGATCCGGTGCGCCAGCTTCGAGTAGGGCCTGTTGCCACGCCGGATCATCCAGTTGGCGCTGCGCTGGAAGATCTCTACCCGCGCTGCATCCCTGGCGATCTCCGGGATGAACTGGATGGCGCTCGCCGCATTGCCGGTCACCCCGACCCGCTTGCCGGCCAGCTCGGCGTCATGGTCCCAGCGGGCCGAGTGGAAGGCGGTGCCCTCGAAGCAGTCCTGTCCCTGGATCCGGGGTACCGAAGGCCGGTTGAGCTGGCCGGTCGCCGTAACCACGACATCGGTCGTGATCGACTCCCCCGTGGACGTCAGCAGGTTCCACACGTTGCGCGCGTCATCGTAAACCGCCTCGGTGATCTCGGTGCCGAGGCGACAATGTTTTTCCAGCCCATGGCGGGCCACGCATTGATGCATGTAGCCGAGGATCTCGCTCCAGGGAACCCACTTGCGGCTCCAGTCAGTTTTCTGCTCGAAGGAATAGCAGTAGGCGAAGGCCTTGGTATCACAGCATGCACCCGGATACGTGTTGTCCCGCCAGGTTCCGCCAATGTCGCCGGCTTTCTCGATCAGGGTGAAGGAGTCGATGCCCGCCTGTTTGAGCCGGATCGCCATGCACAGGCCGCCGAACCCGCCGCCGATGATGACGATGCGGGGTGATCCGGCGCCGTGGGCGGCGCCGCCGGGTCCGTTAGTTTGAGTATCCATATGCGGGTCCTGATTACGGGCGAGCGCCCGGTCCGCGGGTCCTCGCGGGGGGGGCGGCCATGACCGGAATCGCTGCCTGTCCCTAGCGGAATCGCTGCCTGTCACTAGTGTAGTTGCTCGCCGTGATGGATCCTCAGCAGCCGCGCCGCGGACCGGCGGCGGCGTCGGCGGCCGGCGCCAACCGGCACGTTGTGCGGTGCTGTTGCGGCTCGGGGGGCTCTCGACGTGTAATCTGGTAGCGGTATACCAGCGACGAATCTCCGTTTGCCGGTCTTTCGAATTTCGTTTATCGGGACCGGTCGAATGCCTTACGGATGCCGCGAACCGGACCAGGGAGGACCCGGACCAGGGACAGACTTGATGCGATCTATTCTCAAATGGGGGCTCCCCCTGCTGGTGCTTGCGGCGGCTCTCGCCGCGGGCCGGTGGATCATCGCGAGCCGGCCCGAAGCCGAGGTCCGTGCGCCGGTCGAGACCCCGGTGGCCATCGCCGCCACCCGCGTGACCCCGTCGGCCTACGACGTCGTGGTCCGCACCGAGGGCACGGTCAGGCCGCGTACCCAGGGGACCCTCATACCCCAGGTCGCCGGCGTCATCACCGAGGTCGGGCCGGAGTTTCGCGAAGGCGGGTTCTTCGAGGCCGGCGACATCCTCGTCACCCTGGATTCCCGGGACTACCAGCTCGCCCTGGCCAGCGCCGAGGCCCAGGTGGCCCAGGCCCAGTCTGTCCTGGAGCAGGAACTGGCCCTGGCCAAGGTCGTGGAGGATGACTGGAAACAACTTGGCAAGACGGCCCCGGATCTCGGCCTGCGCAAGCCGCAGATAGCCGCGGCGCGGGCCGATCTGATGTCCGCCAGAGCCCAGCTGGAGCGGGCGCGTATCGACCTGGACAGAACCCGGATCCGCGCGCCGTATGCCGGCCGGGTTCTGGAACAGGTCGCGGATGTCGGCCAGTACGTCACGGTGGGGACGGAACTCGGCCGGATCTACGCCACTGACTACGTGGAGATCAGGCTGCCCCTGAGCGGCCGGCAGCTGGGGTTTGTCTCCCTGCCCGAGCGCTATCGTGACGATGCGGGACCGCCGAACCACGGCCCGGCCGTGTCGATCACGGCGAGGATCGGGCAGACCCGGGCGGCCTGGCAGGGGCGGATCGTCCGCGCCGAAGGGGCAATCGACACGGAAAGCCGCCAGCTGTTCGTCGTCGCCCAGGTGGACGACCCCTATGTCCGCGGCCGCGAGGACCAGCCCCCGCTGCGCATTGGCCAGTTCGTCGAGGCGGAGATCGCCGGCCGCCGCCTGGATGACGTCGTCGTGCTTCCCCGGTCGGCTTTGCGGGAAGGCGGCGAGGTACTCCTGGTGGATTCCGCGAGCCGCCTGCAGCGGCGCGCGGTCAACGTGGTCTGGACCGACGGTGACCACGTGGTCATCGACGCCGGCCTGGGCCGCGGTGACATCGTGGCGGTCACGCCCATGAGCGTGGCGGCCAACGGCACACTGGTGGCCGCTACCATCGACGGCCAGCCGCCGGCCCCGGTGGCCGGCAAAGGGGACGCCGCCGGAGTGGATCCTGCCGGCGCGCGCTAGGCGCCGTTGCCCTCTGGTGATATTCCCATGAAGAAAATGATCGCCTGGTTCACCCACAACGACGTGGCGGCCAACCTCCTGATGGTGACCATTGTCTTTGCGGGTATTTATTCCCTGAACGGGCGCATACCCCTGGAAGTGTTCCCCGCCTTCGAGCTGTCGGTGGTCAACGTCCGTGTGCCGTTCCCCGGGGCCAGCCCGGTGGAGGTCGAAGAGGGCATCACCGTCAAGATCGAGGAGGCGATTCACGACCTGGCCGGCATCAAGCAGATCCGGTCCACGGCCAGCGAAGGTCTGGGCACCGTGGCCGTGGAAGTCGAGGCCGACGTCGATCCGAAGGCCATGATGAACGACGTCAAGGCCCGGGTAGACGCCATCAACAACTTTCCTCTCGACAGTGAGCGGCCCACGGTCTACGTCCCGGAAATTCGCCGCGACGTGATTACCGTGGTCGTTTCGGGTGACGTGCCCGAACGCGAACTGCGGGCCGTGGCCGAACGGGTTCGGGATGACCTCAGCGCTCTTGAGGGGGTGACACAGCTCGAACTCGACGGCGTGCGTCCCTACGAAATCTCCATCGAGATCAGCGAGCAGGCGCTGCGCCAGTACGGGCTGACCCTCGCGGAGGTCGCTGAGGCCGTTCGCAGGACCTCCCTGGACCTGGCGGCCGGCTCGGTGCGTACCCAGGGCGGTGAGGTGCGCCTGCGCACCGAGGGCCAGGCCCGCGTGGGTCAGGAGTTCGAGGACATCGTGGTTCGCGCGGACGGCAACGCCGTGATCACCGTGGCGGACATCGGCCGCGTCCGCGACGGCTTCGAGGAAGAAACCGTCGACTTTCGTTTCAACGGGAAGCCGGCGGCGTTCATCGACGTCTACCGGGTGGGTGATCAGAGCGCCATCAGCGTCGCCGATGCCGTCAAGGATTATCTGGCGACCGCCCCGTCGCGGCTGCCCGCCGGCGTGAACCTGGACTACTGGCGGGACACCTCGAAGGTCGTCAAGGCACGGATCAGTACACTCACGCGCAGCGCCATCCAGGGCAGCCTGCTGGTGCTGATCCTGCTGACGCTTTTTCTGCGCCCTTCGGTGGCGTTCTGGGTCCTGCTGGGGATGCCGGTCGCGTTCATGGGCGGCATCGCCCTCATGCCCTTGTTCGGCGTCACCATCAACCTGCTGAGCCTGTTTGCCTTCATCCTGGTTCTGGGCATCGTCGTCGACGACGCCATTGTCACCGGCGAGAATATCTACCGGCACCTGCAGCGCCAGGAGGACCCGACGCAGGCGGCCATCGTCGGCACCCAGGAAATCGCGGTTCCCGTGACCTTCGGCGTGCTCACGACGGTCGCGGCGTTCGTCCCGCTGCTCATGGTCGAAGGCGTGCGCGGGCAGTTGTTCGCCCAGATTCCGCTGATTGTTATTCCGGTGCTGCTCTTTTCGCTGGTCGAATCCAAGCTGATCCTCCCCGCGCATCTGAAGCACGTGCGGGTGCAGGGTTTGCGGGACGACCAGCACAACTGGCTGACCGCCCTGCAGCGCAAGATCGCGCGAGGCCTGGATCTCGGCACTCAGCGCGTCTACGGCCCGGTGCTGAGTGCCGCCATGGGGAACCGCTACCTGACCCTGTCCCTGTTTCTGGCGGTTGCCGTCCTTTTGTTCAGCATGACCATCGGCGGGCATCTGCGGTTCATCTTCTTCCCGCGGGTTCCCAGCGAGGTGGTCCGGGCCACTGTCCTGATGCCCCAGGGGACACCCTTCGAGGCGACCCGTGAGGCCGTGGAACGGATCACGGCGGCGGCGGAAACCCTGCGGGAGAACTATGTGGATCCCCGGTCCGGGGAGAGCGTGATCACCAACGTGTTCTCCACGGTGGGTTCGGCCGGCGGCGGCCAGGGCAACCAGTCCCATATCGGCCGAATCGCCTTTGAAATGGTTGCGGCGGACGTCCGCCAGGTGGATGTGTCGAGCCCGGAACTGGTTAGGGAATGGCGGGATATTATCGGCGTCGTGCCCGGCGCGCGGGAGGTCAACTTCCGGTCCGAGCGGGTGCGCGGCGGCCAGCCCATCGACATTCAGCTACAGGGGGCGGATTTCGAGGAAATGCGTCTCGTGGCGGACGCGGTCAAGGAACAGCTGAACTCCTACCCGGGAGTGTTCGACGTATTCCATACCTTCGAAGGCGGCAAGGAAGAGATCAAGCTGACCCTGCGGTCCGAGGCCGAGATTCTGGGCCTGACCCTGGAAGACCTGGCCCGCCAGGTTCGCCAGGCGTTCTACGGTTTCGAGGTCCAGCGCGTGCAGCGCGGCCGGGACGAGGTGCGGGTGTTCGTGCGTTACCCGGAGTCCGAGCGACGTTCCCTGGAGAGCCTGAGCAGCATGCGTATCCGCACGCCGACCGGGACCGAGGTGCCCTTCGGCGACGTGGCCAGCGCGAGTTTCGGGCGAGGCTTTTCGACCATCAGGCGCATCGACCGGCTGCGCGCGGTCAACGTGCGCGCCGACGTCAACAAGGAAACCGCCGACGTGGAGGCAATCAAGCGGGATCTCGGCGCCGCCATGCCGCAGATTCTTCGCGACCACCCGCAGGTCAGCTACGTTATGGAGGGTGAAGCCAGGGAGCAGCAGGAGTCCTTCGCCAGCGTCGGCGTCGGGATTCTCCTGGTGCTGTTCGTCATCTACGGGCTGCTCGCCATTCCGTTTCGGTCCTACATCCAGCCGCTGATCGTGATGAGCATCATTCCGTTCGGCGTGGCCGGTGCCATGCTGGGGCACATCATCATGGACATGTCGCTGAGCATCATGAGCATCATGGGCATGCTGGCCCTGTGCGGGGTCGTCGTGAACGACAGCCTGGTGCTCGTGGACTACGTCAACCGGCGCCGGCGGGAGGGAATGGCCCTCAACGAGGCCGTGCGGACGGCGGGACTGGCCCGGCTTCGCCCCGTGCTGCTGACGTCGGTCACGACGTTTGCGGGCCTGACACCGTTGCTGCTGGAGAAGTCCACCCAGGCCCAGTGGATGATCCCGATGGCCGTCTCGCTGGGTTTCGGCATTCTGTTCGCCACCTTCATCACGCTGCTCCTGATACCGATCAACTACCTGATACTCGAGGATCTGAAGGCGCTGGCCGGCCGCGTCACCGGCCTTTATCGGCAGCCGGCCACCGCCCGGGAATAAAAAACGCCGGACCCCGGAGGGTCCGGCGCTTGCGCGAGGCCGGTAGGGGCCCGGAGCGGGCCTAGAGCTGCTGGCCGAAGCGGTAGCGCACCCCCGCCGTGATCAGCAGGATCGTAGTGTCGTGGAACTCGATGTCCGAATCGGAATCCGCGTAGGCGACGCTGCCCAGCAGTGACCACCTCTTCGACTTGGTCGGGAGCTTGTAGAACGCCGTTGCACCGAGGCTGTAGATATCCTCGTCGGCTTTCTCGTTGTAGATCGGATTGCGCTTGTCGTATTCCGATCCGGCCAGGCTGCCGGTCAGCACGAAGGTCCAGACGTCGCCCAGGTAGGAATAGGTCAGGTTGCCCCCCACGATGTCGTTGGTGACGGCGTCACCGTCCCGATCCTGCTGCGTCAGGAAGATTTCGGGGATCAGCACCTGGCGGGGGCCGATTTTCCAGAGATACTCCAGGTGGTAGGTCGTGTTGTCGCCGTCACGCCGCAGCAGACGCCGCTGCTGATCGGTCAGTCCCAGGGCCGGGTCGCTGCCGCTGCGTTCCTTGTCGACGTCGATGTCGCGATAGTTGATCTTGAAGCTGAAGTTCGAATCGAGGATCCGGGACCAGTCAAAGCGGAAACCGTTGCTGTCGCGGTCCGTCTTGTTCCGGTTGACGCCCGCAAGATACGGATCTTCCCAGACCTCGGCGGGGAAGTTGCTCAGGGCGAAAGCGCCACTGATAATTCCCACGCCATCGAACTGCTTGCGAACCCCGAGCAGGTTGGCGAAGTCGAAGCGGACCCGGTCGGTGACGTCGCTACCGAAGTACAGCTGGGTCTGGGAGCTGCCGAAGGTGTAGCGAATGTCGCCGCTGAATACGGGGAGCACGTCGTCCTCGGATTCCGGGCC
>JARFQW010000138.1 GCA_029287575.1 Gammaproteobacteria bacterium
CCGAGCAGGCCCAGCAGGGGTGCCACGGCCGCGATGACCTTGATGGCGCCCTGCCAGCGTTCAAGCGGAGGCACTTCCTTGAGAATGGCCTCGTCGAGCTTCAGCTCCAGCGTCTCGGTGTCGATGTCCTGGTTGTCGTGGTAAACCGCCAGGATGCGGCCGAGCGGGTTGTTCGTGTTCGGTTCGGATGCCTTCAGCTGACGGCGAATACGGCCGCCCACACCGGACAGAACGATCAGTTTGTAGATGGCGATCAACAGACCGATGGCACCAAGCGCCAAAATCACGTAGCCCACCGGGCCGCCCTGGTTGATCCGCTCGCCCAGGCTCGGCGCCTGCACAACAAGCCCCAGCAGCGAGCCGCGGCTCGGGTCGATGGCCATACCGACGATCTCATTGGGTGACGCCGAGGTCAGATCACCGGCCATGGCCTGAAACCGGGCCTGCGGCTGCCGGGCCAGTTCCTTGATGGAGGCGGTGTCCGGATCGTATTGCAGGAAGCGATCGCCGGTCACCAGGTTGAACACGCCGACCCGGGTGACCTGGGCATCCGCGGGCGTGCCGCTGGTCTCCACGATATTGGCCGGGAAGCTGACCACCTTGCCTGCCTCGATCATTTCCTGCATGAGGCTCACGCGCAGCGCATCGAGGTCGTCGATGGACGGCAGGCGCTTGCTGTCGGCCAGCCGCCGGGGCGCCTCGGTCCGATCCTGAAACTGCGCCGCGGTCAGCGAGGTGGAAAGCGTTCCCACCGCATCACCTGCCACCTGCCGCACCACGCCGAACAGCTCGCCAAAGTCGCCCTGCTGGATACGCAGGTTTTCCTCGGCGTCTTCCAGGGCGAGTTCGTTGTCGTTGAACGCCTGCTGCAGAGCCTCTGTCCGAGCCTCCTGGGCGGCAAGCTCACCGCGCACTTCTTCGAGGAGTGCGGCCTGCTGGTCGCGGGCCTGGCGGAAGCGCTGCTCCCGAGCCTTGTTCTCCTGGGAAATTTCTCCGCGGGCCTTCCTTACTTCCTGGAGAAGCTGGTCGAGGCTCTCCGCGCCGTGGGCCGGTACCGCGAGACCGAGGCTGATCGCCAACGCGGCGACTGCGGTTGTGATCTTGTTATTCATCAGGAGCTCTCCGCAGGAGTCGGGCCCGGAACCGGCAGCTTCAACAGGCCCGGGGCTGACTGTTTCCGCGCAATGCGCAGACCCTCGGTGATGGGCGTGCGGTACTCAGCGCCCAGCGTCTCCCACTGGCCGGTCTGCTTGTTCCAGAAGCCGGTCTCCTCCTTGTCGATGGTCTGGTAGGCCAGCACGATGCGGCCGACGCGAAGGAAGTCCACCTCGCGGGACTGGCCGTCACGTTCCAGGTTCCCGCTGTAGGCCTCGATGGTACGGCCGTAGTCCACCTCGACCTTGTAGGCCTCCATGATCTGACGGTACTTCTCGCCAATGGCCACATTGGAGGAATCCATCATGTCCTTCAGGCGGGTGATGCGGTCGGTCCGCTCGTCCATCAGGAACGGAACATCCAGGGCCACCAACTGCTCGAGGTCCTCGATCATCGAGAACATCAGCGGCACGATTTCCACCTTGACGACCTGGAAGTCCTCGAGCTGCTGGGTGAACGAATCCAGGGTGCTCTGCTGGTCGTCGACGAGCGACTGGAGGTTGGCGTTATAGAGCTTGACCTGCTCCAGCCGCTGCAGCACCAGCCGGTACTCGCCGAGGAGATCGGTGGTCTGGTCGGACAACTGGGCGATGCGCGCCTGGGACCGGGCGGCGTCGCGGTCACTGACCTTCTGCTCGTCCAGAGTCGCACTCAGGGCACGTTCGGAGGCAGACGTCAGCCCGAGGGGCAGCAATACCGACAGCGCCAAGCCCACGACGGCTGCCGGACGCCAGATGTTTCTCGCTTGCATGAGGTTCCCTTCGATTGAGCGTTTGTGATGAGCGTTATCGTTTTATCTATGACCGGGAGCGCAAGCCCCTCGAAAGCGGCCTAAGCTAGCAGAATAATTAAGGAAAGGAAAGCTGAGGGGCGGTCTTCAGACCGGTCCTCCATACCCTCTCCAACCCTATGAAATAGATAAAAAAATAAGCGGCATTTCGGTGATCCTACATGTTGCGGCGATAACGGCCGCCAACGTCGTAGAGCCCCTGGGTCACCTGGCCCAGTGAACAGGTCTTGACGGTCTCCATGAGCTCCCCGAAGACGTTGCCGCCCGTCGCCGCGACGCGCTGAAGATTCTCCAGGGCGGCACGCCCCCTGGCCCCGCCGCGGTCGCGAAATTCCCGCGTTCCGGCGACCTGGGCCTGTTTCTCGTCCCGGGTGGACCGAATCAGCTCGGCGCCGCTGGCCTCTTCCGTGCCGGATTCTTCGTCAAGAAACGTATTGACCCCGATAATCGGCAGAGAGCCGTCGTGCTTGCGGCCTTCGTAGTGCAGGCTTTCGTCCTGAATCTTGCCGCGCTGGTACATCGTTTCCATCGCGCCGAGCACACCGCCGCGCTCCGAGATCCGTTCGAACTCCTTGTAGACCGCCTCTTCCACCTGGTCGGTCAGGTAGTCCATCACGAACGAGCCCTGCCAGGGGTTCTGGTTACGGTTCAGTCCGAGCTCCCGGTTGATGATCAGCTGAATGGCGACCGCTCGGCGAACCGACTCTTCGGTCGGCGTGGTCAGGGCCTCGTCGTACGCGTTGGTGTGCAGGCTGTTGCAGTTGTCGAACAGGGCGTACATGGCCTGCAGGGTCGTGCGTATGTCATTGAACTGGATTTCCTGGGCGTGCAGGCTGCGCCCGGAGGTCTGGATGTGGTACTTGAGCATCTGGCTGCGGGGCGCCGCCCCATAGCGGCGCTTCATTGCCCGCGCCCAGATGCGCCGCGCCACCCGGCCGATCACCGCGTACTCGGGATCCATGCCGTTGGAAAAGAAAAAGCTCAGGTTGGCCGCGAAATCGTCGATGGCCATGCCGCGGGCGAGATAGTACTCGACGATCGTCAGGCCGTTGGCCAGGGTGAAGGCCAGCTGGCTGATCGGGTTCGCCCCGGCCTCGGCAATGTGGTACCCGCTGATGGACACACTGTAGAAATTGCGCACCCGGTGGTCGATAAAGTGGGCCTGCACGTCGCCCATCATGCGCATCGCGAACTCGGTGGAGAATATGCAGGTATTCTGGGCCTGATCCTCCTTGAGAATATCGGCCTGCACCGTGCCTCGCACCCGGGAGAGCGCGTCGGCCCGGATCCGTGCATAGACCTCCGGGTCCACCAGCTGGTCACCTGAAACGCCGAGCAGGCCGAGCCCGCTGCCGTCATGCCCCTCGGGCAGATCGCCCCGGTATCGAGGCCTGGGCGTTTCAGCAAAGATCTCCGCAAGCCGGGCTTCCGCCTCCGGCCACCGGCCCTCTGATTTCAGCCAGCGCTCGACCTGCTGGTCCACGGCCGTGTTCAGGAACATCGCGAGGATCATGGGCGCCGGGCCGTTGATCGTCATGGAAACGGAGGTGGCCGGGTCGCAGAGGTCGAACCCGGAGTACAAGCGCTTCATGTCGTCGAGGGTGGCGATAGAAACACCCGAATTTCCGATGCGACCGAAGATGTCGGGGCGCTCGTCCGGGTCCTCGCCGTACAGGGTCACCGAATCGAATGCCGTCGACAACCGGGTCGCCGGGTGGCCGGCGGCAAGATAATGGAACCGTCGGTTCGTGCGCTCGGGCATCCCTTCGCCGGCGAACATCCGGATCGGGTCCTCTGCCTCCCGCCGGTAGGGGTAGACACCGGCGGTGTACGGATAGCTGCCCGGGAGATTCTCCTTCAGCAGAAACCGCAGCAGTTCACCCCAGTCGTCGTAATGCGGTGGCGCGATCTTCGGCAGCTTCAGGTGGCTGAGGGACTCCGTGTAGTTATCCCCGCGAATCTCGCGGCCGCGAACCGTGTAGGCGTACTCGTCGGAGGTGACGCCGAGAAACCGTCCGGGCCAGGCCTTCAGGAGAGACACGCATTCCGGGCCGAGATCGGAGAGGGCCTCGTTGTAGCGACGTCGCAGGACGGCAAGACCGTCCCCCTCGAGGGCGGCCTCGGGGTAGGGCTCCAGGCGGGCGGGCAATTCCGGATCCGTTCCCTCGAGGGCCCGGTAGCAGGCCCAGGCAAGGCCCGCCGCTTCGGATTTCCGGGCCACCGTGTCGTTCGCACTCCGGCCGTCTTCGGCAATCTCGGCCAGATAGCGGGCGCGCTGCGGGGGAATCAGTCCTTCGGTCGGGCCCGGGTCCGTCGTCTCCAGCACACCGGCCGACCAGTCGGCATCCGCCTGTCCCGACAGCTCCGCGAGACAACCTGTGAGGGCGAGGAACAGACGATTCACGCCCGGGTCGTTGAACTGGCTGGCCACGGTGGGAAACACCGGGAGCTCCTCGTCGGCCATCGCAAACTCGACCCGGTTGCGCTTCCACTGCTTGCGCACGTCGCGGAGCGCGTCCATGGCGCCGCGTTTTTCGAACTTGTTGAGCACGACGAAATCCGCGAAGTCCAGCATGTCGATTTTCTCGAGCTGGCTGGCGGCGCCGTAGTCGCTGGTCATGACGTACATGGACAGATCGACCAGGTCGACGATTTCCGTGTCGCTCTGGCCGATTCCGGCGGTCTCGACGATGACCAGGTCGAAGCCGATGCGGCGCAGCAGGTCGATGCTGTCCGCAAGCACCGCGCTGGTCGCCAGGTGCGCCCGACGAGTTGCCATCGACCTCATGAAAATACGGTCATCCGACAGGCTGTTCATCCGGATCCGGTCCCCCAGCAGGGCACCACCGGACCGGCGCCGGGTCGGGTCGACGGCGAGGACCGCAATCCGCTTGTCTGGAAAAGCCCTGAGAAAGCGATTCAGCAGTTCGTCGGTCAGGCTGCTCTTTCCGGCGCCACCGGTGCCGGTTATGCCGAGTACCGGCGCCTTGTCCGGCAGCCGGCGCCACGCGCCGCGCAGGGCTTCGAGGGCCTCGGGGGTCTCGGCCGCTTCCTCCAGCAGAGTCAGGCTGCGCCCGATCGCGAGGTGATCGCCGGCCGACGGAACCTCGAATGACCACTCCGGCTCGCCCCAGGCACGGACCCGGTTGAACACGTCGTCGATCATCCCGTCCAGGCCCATGCGCATGCCGTGCCCGGGTGTGTAGATTTTCTCGACGCCGTGGGCCTCCAGGTCGTCGATTTCCTCGGGGGCAATCGTGCCGCCACCGCCAACGACGACACGGACATGCTCCGCACCGTGCTCCCGCAGCATGTCCACCATGTAGCGGAAGTACTCGTTGTGGCCGCCCTGGTAGGAACTGCAGGCAATACCGTCCGCGTCTTCCTGCAGGGCAGCACGAACGATATCGGCAACACTTCGGTTGTGACCGAGGTGAATGACCTCCGCTCCGTGACTCTGGAGCAATCGGCGGATGATGTTGATCGCCGCATCGTGGCCGTCAAACAGCGACGCGGCGCTGATGAACCGCAGCGGTTTGTCGCCGCGGTCGCGGAGACGCGTGGCCATCTCTTGTGCGGCGGAGCTCATTCGATGCATTCCTGGCAGGCCGAAATCGGCCGGTCATTATACCGTGCGGGCGTAACCGTCTTTCCGGTCATGCTGCGCCGCGGCAAGTGTGATCTGCGCCCGTGCACCCCGATACCGACACGACTATACTTTCGCCGCCCGCGGCCGGGCCCCGGGTTTCGACGTACGGACAAGGGCCCGCAGGCACGATCCGATAACGACACTACAGGATTCGTGACCCTCGAGACTCGCGCGGGCGCGGCCGGGAGGCCGCCGTTTCGGCGGAACACGCTGCTTTCCCCAGACGCGGTCCGATGCGCGTCTCGGGCGGACCATCATTCCAGGAGGAGCGAATGGAACTTTTCGAACGGATGGCGAAGATGGGGCACGAACAGGTAGTCGTGTTCAACTACGCCGACACTGGCCTGAAAGCCATCGTGGCGATCCACAACACGACGCTGGGACCCGCCCTCGGCGGGCTCCGCATGTGGCCCTACGCGAATGAGGAAGAAGCCCTCGTCGACGTGCTCCGCCTGTCGCAGGGCATGACCTACAAGGCGGCCGTCGCCGGCCTCAATCTGGGTGGCGGCAAGGCCGTGCTGATCGGCGACCCGGAAAAGGACAAGAGCGAGGGCCTGTTCCGGGCTCTCGGCCGGTTCATCGGCTCCCTCGGCGGACGCTATATCACCGCGGAGGATGTCGGCACCAACGTCAACGACATGGACTACATCTATCAGGAGACTGACCGGGTGGTCGGCGTCCATCGGGTCCATGGCGGCAGCGGCGATCCGTCGCCGTTCACCGCCTATGGCACGCTGCAGGGCATACGCGCCTGCCTCCTCCGCAAGTACGGGCATGACGACCCGGGCAAGCTGAGCTTCGCCGTGCAGGGTGTCGGTCACGTGGGCTATTACCTCACCAAGTACCTGCGCGAGGCAGGGGCCAAGGTCTTCGTTTGCGACATCAACGAAACCCGGGTCGAGCAGGCGGTGGACGAACTCGGGGCCGAAGCCGTGCCCATGGATCAGATATACGAGGCGGACGCCAAGGTATTTTCGCCCTGCGCCCTGGGCGGCGTCGTCAACGAGGACACGGTGCCCCGGCTGAAGTGCGACATCGTCGCCGGCAGCGCGAACAATCAGCTCGAATCCAGCGAGTGGGGAACGGCGCTCGAGGAACGCGGGATTCTCTATGCGCCAGACTACGCGATCAATGCCGGCGGCCTGATGAATGTGGCGATTGAATTACAGGGCTACGACCGGGACCGGGCCTACCGGACGGTCAGCACCATCTACGACATCATCACCAATATCTTCAACCTGGCCGAACGTGACGGCATCCCGTCATGGCAGGCTGCCGATCGACTGGCCGAAGAACGAATCCACGCCATTTCCCAGGTCAAGATGCCCTACTCCAAGCGATTCAAGGATCGCCTGTCCGGCCGCAGGCCGCATACCACCGCCACCAATTCCTGATCGCCGCGCAGGGAGCGCAACGTGAGTCTCTTCAATACGAGCATCAACGAAGACCTGGACCTGCTGCGGGAGTCCGTGCGGCGCTTCGCCGAGACCGAAATTGCGCCGCGTGCCGAGGCCATCGACGAAGCCAACGTCTTTCCGGAGGACCTGTGGCCCAAGCTGGGCGAGATGGGCCTGCTGGGCCTGACCGTGCCCGAAGCCTACGGGGGATCGGGCATGGGCTACCTGGCTCACACGATCGCCATGGAGGAAATCTCCCGGGCATCGGCTTCGGTGGGTCTGTCCTACGGGGCGCATTCCAACCTCTGCGTCAACAATCTCTACCTGAATGGGTCCGAGGAGCAGCGCAGGCAATATCTTCCGAAGCTGTGCAGCGGCGAGTGGGTCGGCGCGCTGGCGATGTCCGAGCCCGGGGCGGGATCGGACGTCGTCGGCTCCATGAGCTGCCGGGCGCGTCCCGACGGGGACGGCTGGATCGCCAATGGCTCGAAGATGTGGATCACCAACGGCCCCGAGGCGTCGGTGGTCATTGTGTATATGCGAACCGCCGATGCGGACAGCGGGTCGAAGTCCATGACCGCGTTTGTCGTGGAACGGGATATGCCGGGCTTTCGGACGGCGCAAAAACTCGACAAGCTCGGGATGCGTGGCTCCAACACCTGCGAACTGGTGTTCGAGGACTGCCGCATTCCGGCGAGCAACGTCCTGGGCAAGGTGGATGGCGGCGTCTATATCCTCATGCGCGGGCTGGATTCCGAGCGTCTCGTGCTGTCGGGTGGCCCGATCGGCATCATGCAGGCTGCCATGGACGTGGTGCTGCCGTATGTCAGGGAGCGGCGCCAGTTCGGCCGGCCCATCGGCGAATTCGACATCATGCGCGCCAAGATCGCCGACATGTATACCGCCCTGCAGTCGTCACGGGCCTTCGCCTACCGGGTAGCCGAGCAGTTCGACCAGGGCGAGGCGACCCGCCAGGACGCTGCCGCCTGCCTGCTGCTGGCGTCCAACTCAGCCGTCAACCTGGCGCTGGATGCAATCCAGGCCCTCGGTGGCAACGGCTATATCAACGAATACCCCACCGGCCGGTTTCTGCGGGATGCGAAGCTCTATGAGATCGGCGCCGGGACCAGCGAGATCCGGCGCATGCTGATTGGCCGGGAACTCGTTCGCGGAGGCGGAGCCTGACGAGATCAGCCGACAGCCCGGAAACCGGTCCGCGATCTGCCGAACAAGGAGAAACTCATGATCAGCCCATCCATCGTCATCGCCGCCGCCCGCAGGACCCCGATCGGCGCCTTTCAGGGCGGCCTGTCCGCGGTCAGCGCCACGGATCTCGGAGCGGCTGCCATCCGCGCGGCCATCGATGATGCGGGCATCTCGCCCTACGAGATCAGCGAGGTGCTCATGGGTTGCGTATTGCCCGCCGGGCTGGGTCAGGCGCCCGCTCGTCAGGCGGCGCTCGCCGCCGATGTTCCCCAGGCCATTCCGTGCACGACGGTAAGCAAGGTCTGCGGCTCCGGCATGAAAGCGGCCATGCTCGCCCACGACACGATCCGGGCCGGCTCCGCGACCATCGCCATTGCCGGAGGCATGGAGTCCATGACCAATGCCCCCTACCTCATGCCGAAGGCGCGGGGCGGCTATCGGATGGGGCATCAGGAGGTCCTGGACCACATGTTCTTCGATGGGCTGCAGAACCCCTACGACGGCCACATGATGGGCCACTTCGCGGAGTCAACGGCTGACAAGTACGGTTTCACGCGCGAGGCCCAGGATGCTTTTTCCATCGCCTCGGTGCAGCGTGCACTGGCGGCAGCCGACTCAGCCTTTGCAGCGGAAATCGTTCCGGTCGAGGTCAAATCCCGGCGCGGCAGTGTCCGCGTGGAGACCGACGAGGAACCGGGCCGCTGTGACCTGGACCGGATAACCACGATGCGGCCCGCTTTCCGGCGCGACGGCGGCACGGTCACCGCGGCCAGTTCGTCATCGATCTCCGACGGTGCCGCGGCTCTTGTGCTGCTGGAAGAGAGCGAGGCGGAGCGCAGAGGCATCGAGCCCCTGGCCCGGATTCTCGGCCACTCGGGCTTCGCCCACGCCCCGGAGTGGTTCACGACCGCACCCGTCTTCGCCGTGCAGGCGCTGCTCGACGAGTTGGGCTGGAAGGCCGATGACGTCGATCTCTACGAGATCAACGAAGCCTTTGCTGTCGTCACCATGGCGGCCATGCACGACCTGGGTCTGGAC
Source organism: Gammaproteobacteria bacterium (assembly GCA_029287575.1). GTDB lineage: Bacteria > Pseudomonadota > Gammaproteobacteria > Steroidobacterales > XN24 > JARFQW01. Next base: position 9,236 of record JARFQW010000138.1, read on the forward strand.
CACGACCGGGTCAACGTCAACGGCGGCGCCTGCGCCCTGGGTCACCCCATCGGCGCCACCGGCGCCCGGATCGTAACCACGCTGGCTCATGCCCTCAGAAACCGGGGCCTGAAGCGTGGTATTGCCTCCTTGTGCATCGGCGGCGGGGAGGCTACCGCGATCGCCATCGAGGCCATCTGATCCATGGCCGTCATCCGTTCCCAGCTGGATACCCGGGCGCCGGCGTTCGGCGAAAACGCCGACCATATGCGCGCGCTGGTCGAGGAGCTTCGCACCGCGCTGGAACTGGCCAGGGCCGGGGGCGGAGAACGGGCCAGGCAGAAGCATCAGGCGCGCGGCAAACTGCTGCCCCGGGAACGGATCGAGGCGCTGCTGGACCCTGGCAGCCCCTTCCTTGAGTTCTCCGCTCTTGCCGGTCGGGGCCTCTACGAAGACCAGGCACCCAGTGCCGGCATCATTACCGGGATCGGCCGTATCAGCGGCGTGGAAACCGTGCTCGTCGTCAACGATGCAACCGTCAAGGGCGGGACGTATTTCCCGCTCACGGTCAAGAAGCATCTGAGAGCGCAGGAAATCGCTCTGGAAAACCGTCTCCCTTGCGTCTATCTCGTGGACTCAGGGGGCGCATTTCTGCCGCTCCAGGACGAGGTGTTTCCCGACCGGGATCACTTCGGAAGAATCTTCTACAACCAGGCGAGACTGTCCGCGGCGGGCATCCCGCAGATTGCCGTCGTCATGGGCAGCTGCACGGCGGGCGGTGCTTACGTCCCGGCAATGTGCGACGAAGCCGTGATCGTTCGGAACCAGGGCACGATCTTTCTCGGCGGACCGCCGCTGGTCAAGGCCGCCACCGGCGAGGTCGTCGACGCCGAATCCCTCGGCGGCGGCGAGGTTCACAGCAAGCTCTCCGGGGTCACTGATCATCTGGCGAACAGCGACGCCCACGCGCTGGAGATTACCCGAGGCATCGTCGCCACGCTCAATCACGCCAAGCCCGCTGCACGGGGGCTCGCCGCGCCCCGGGAGCCGCTCCTGGACCCGGTCGACCTCTACGGCCTGGTGCCGCAAGATACCCGTTACCCGTTTGACATCCGGGAGGTAATCGGGCGCATCGTCGACGGCTCGGAACTCAAGGAATTCAAGCCCCTCTACGGCAAGACGCTCGTCTGTGGATTTGCGCGGCTCAACGGTTACCCCGTTGGCCTCATCGCCAACAACGGCATCCTGTTCTCCGAATCGGCCCTGAAGGGGGCCCACTTCATCCAGCTCTGTAACCGGCGGCGGGTCCCGCTCGTCTTCCTGCAGAACATCACCGGATTCATGGTGGGCAAGAAATACGAACAGCGGGGCATCGCCAAAGACGGCGCAAAGATGGTCAACGCGGTCGCCACTGCGACCGTCCCGAAATTCACAGTGATCGTCGGCGGTTCCTTCGGCGCCGGCAACTACGCCATGTGCGGCCGGGCCTACGGCGCCCGATTTCTGTTCACGTGGCCGAACGCCCGGATTTCGGTCATGGGTGGCGAGCAGGCCGCATCGGTGCTCGCCACCGTGCGCCGCGACAGCGCCGAGGCCCGCAACGAGGAGTGGCCCGAAGCGGATGAGGCGCGGTTTCGGGATCAGATCAGGGAACGCTATGAATCCCAGGGGCACCCGTATTACGCCACGGCCAGGCTGTGGGACGACGGCATTATCGATCCCGCGGAAACCCGACGGGTCCTGGCGCTCTGTCTGTCCGCCTCAATGAACGCGCCGCCGGAGCCGGAGGCGCCCTACGGCGTCTTCCGGATGTAGCGGCAGGAGAAGGATCATGTCTGAACCGGTCTTGTGTGCCGTGGACGAGCGCGGCGTTGCCACGCTTACCCTCAATCGTCCGGAAATCCGGAACGCCTTCGACCATGTGCTGATCGCGCGCCTGACGGAGCTTTTGCTCGAACTGCGGACCCGGAGCGATATTCGGGTGCTCGTACTCACCGGTGCCGGCACGGCTTTCTCCGCGGGGGCCGACCTCAACTGGATGCGCTCGATGGTCGAGTTTTCCGAGGAAAACAACATCGAGGACGCGCTGCGGCTGGCCGAGCTGATGTCCGTTCTGAATCACCTGCGGATCCCCACCGTGGCCCGTGTTAATGGCCACGTATTCGGCGGCGGCGTCGGTCTTCTGGCCTGCTGCGATATCGCCATCGCCGACCGGGACGCCCTGTTCGCTCTCTCGGAGGTGCGCCTCGGGCTCGTCCCGGCGGTCATCTCACCGTACGTGATCGCGGCGATGGGTGCACGCAGTGCCCGCCGCTTTTTTCTCACCGGCGAACCCATGAGCGCCCGCAAGGCGCGCCGGGTCGGGCTGGTGCATGAAGTTGCGTCGCGGTGGCGGCTCGACGAGGCCGTGG
>JARFQW010000181.1 GCA_029287575.1 Gammaproteobacteria bacterium
GGAGATTCGGCGCGAGCTCGAGCTGGTTCGTAATGCCGGCAAGCCGGTGGTCGTCTCCATGGGGGGCATGGCAGCCTCGGGGGGATACCTGATTTCCCTCCCCGCCGACCAGATCTGGGCTCATCCGGAAACGATCACCGGATCCATCGGCGTCGTCATGATGTTCCCGACCTTCGAACGCGCGCTGGGCCGGCTGGGTGTGAACGTCGACGGTTTCGGCACGACGCCGCTGGCCGGTCAGTTCCGCCTGGATCGGAACATCAGCCCCGAGGCAGACCAGATTCTGGATCTCTCCGTGCAGGGGACCTATGAGCGCTTTGTCGGACAGGTCGCCGAGGCCAGGGCACTGGACGGTGATCGTGCACGCGAACTTGCCGGGGGCCGCATCTGGACCGGTCGGATGGCGGCGGAGCGAGGGCTGGTCGATCACCTGGGCGGGTTGAACGACGCCGTGGCGGCCGCAGCCGAGCTCGCCGGGCTCGCCGGCGACTACGAGCCGGTCTGGGTGGAAAAGGAGCCGAGCTTCGAGGAGCAGCTGCTCATACGCGCTTTCTCCTCGGCCCCGCGGGGTCTCACCGACTGGATCGATCGGCGCGCGCCGCAGATGCCGGGCGTACTGGGGGATCTGACCGGACGCCTGAGTCGTCTGCTGGCCCTGTCCGGATCAGGCCAGCCCGTGTCCCATTGTCTGTGCGAAATTCGCTAGCGGGGCGTCCGCAACCGACCTAGCGGGACCAGTCGAGGATGACTTTGCCCGACTGGCCGCTGTTCATCAGATCGAAGCCCTGCAGGTAGTCGGAGACCGGCAGGTGATGCGTGATGATGGGGGTCACGTTCAGACCGCTCTGGAGCATGCTGGACATCTTGTACCAGGTCTCGAACATCTCGCGGCCGTAGATGCCCTTGATCACGAGCCCGCGGAAGATGACCTTGTTCCAGTCTATCGCGGTGTTCTCCGGCGGAATGCCCAGCATCGCCACGCGCCCGCCGTGGGCCATATTGTCCAGGAGGTCATTCAGGGCGGCCGGGTTGCCGCTCATCTCCAGGCCGACGTCGAAGCCCTCGGTCATGCCCAGGTCTGCCTGTACATCGGGCAGCGACTGGCGGGTCGGATTGACCACCCGGCTGGCGCCCAGGGTGCGCGCCAGGCCCAGACGGTAATCGTTGACGTCCGTGACAACAACGTGACGGGCCCCCGCGAACCGGGCGACCGCCGTGGCCATCACGCCGATGGGCCCGGCGCCGGTAATAAGGACGTCCTCGCCCACGAGATCGTAGGACAGCGCGGTATGTACCGCGTTACCTAGCGGGTCGAGGATCGCCGCCACTTCATCGGGAATGCTCTCCGGCAGCTTGAAGACGTTACTGGCCGGGATGCACAGGTAGTCGGCGAAACAGCCCTGACGGTTGACGCCGACGCTGACGGTGTTCGGGCACAGGTGGCGCCGGCCGGCGCGGCAGTTGCGGCAGTGGCCGCAGGTGATGTGGCCCTCGCCGGAGACCCGGTCGCCCGCCGAGATTCCCGCCACCTCGCTGCCGACCTTCTCGACCCGGCCGACGAATTCATGCCCGACGGCCATCGGCACGGGAATGGTGCGTGCGGCCCAGTCGTCCCAGTTGAAGATGTGCATGTCCGTGCCGCAGATCGCGGTCTTGTGTATGCGGATCAGCACATCGTTGGGGCCCGGCGACGGCGGCGCGATCTCCTTGAGGGCAATGCCCGCGGCGGCGACGTCCTTTACGAGAGCGCGCATGCTCAGATGATCTCCAGCTCGCGGCCGGATTTCTCGAACGCGCCGAGCGCGCGGTCCAGGTGATCGCGGGCCAGGCCGGCCGACATCTGCGTGCGGATGCGGGCCTGTCCCTTGGGTACGACGGGGTAGGAGAAACCGATCACGTAAACGCCCTCGGCCAGCAGGCGGTCCGCCATCTCGCTGGCCAGCCGCGCGTCGCCGAGCATTACGGGAATGATGGGGTGCTCTCCCGGCAGCAGGTCAAAGCCGAGGGCCTCCATCCGCTCCCTGAAGTAACGGGTGTTCTCCCAGAGCCTGGCCCGGAACGCGGCGCCGTCTTCCAGCAGGTCGAGGACACGCACGGAGGTCGCGGCGATCACGGGTGCCAGGGTGTTGGAAAACAGATACGGTCGGGAACGCTGACGGAGCCACGCAACGATCTCCCGGCTGGCCGACGTGAACCCGCCCGAGGCGCCGCCCAGGGCTTTCCCAAGGGTTCCGGTCACGATATCCACCCGGCCCATCACGCCGCGGTACTCGTGGGTCCCTCGCCCGGTTTCGCCGAGAAAGCCCGTTGCGTGACAGTCATCGATCATCACCAGGGCATCGTACCGGTCGGCCAGTTCGCAGATCGCGTCGAGCCGGGCGATGGTTCCATCCATGGAGAACACCCCGTCGGTGGCGATCAAGCGTACGCGACAATCGGCAGCGGCCTTGAGCTGCGTCTCCAGATCCTCCATGTCGTCATGCCGATAGCGCAGCCGCCGCGCCTTGCAGAGCCGGATCCCGTCGATGATGCTCGCGTGGTTGAGTGCGTCGCTGATCACGGCGTCCCGATCGTCGAGCAGGGTTTCGAACAGGCCGCCGTTGGCATCGAAACCCGACGGATACAGGATCGTGTCCTCGGTACCCAGGAACTGGCTGATACGCTCCTCCAGCGCCTTGTGCACATCCTGGGTGCCGCAGATGAAGCGCACCGAAGCGAGCCCGTAGCCATACCGGTCGAGGGCTTCGTGGGCGGCCGCAATGAGGGCGGGGTGATTTGCCAGACCCAGGTAATTGTTCGCGCAGAGGTTGATGACCTCGCGCCCGCCCTCGATGGCGATTTCGCCGCCCTGGGCGGACGTAATCACGCGCTCGGCCTTGAACAGGCCCTCATCCCTGAGGCTTTGCAGCTGCGTCCTGAGGGTCTCGGCGAACTGGGTCGTCATGGGAATCTCCCGTGCGGCCATGCGGCCCGGACAGGGCGGAAATTATAGCAGTGGCCCCAAGGGCTTAAGATAGACGAATGGATACGCCCGACAGCAGCACATCGACCCGCGGCCAGCGCCTCGACATCTGGCTGTGGGCGGCGCGGTTTTTCAAGACCCGCGGCCTGGCCCAGAAGGCGGTGAGCGGCGGCCATGTGCGCCTCAACGGACAGCGGGCGAAGCCGTCCCGGGAGGTCCGGCCGGGTGATCGGCTGGAAATTCAGCGGGGGATCGAGCGCTGGGATGTCGCCGTCACCGGCACCGCGCGTCGCCGCGGACCGGCCACCGAGGCGCGCGGTCTCTACGAGGAAACAGCCGAAAGCCAGGCACGGCGGGAGGCCGACCGCGAACGCCGGTCACTCGAGCGGGCGGCGGCGCCGCGCTTTCTTGGCAGACCCGACAAGAAGGGTCGCAGGGAGTTGCGCAAGCTCAAGGAGCAGAGCGAATGAGCGGTCGCCCCGAGACCCCGCCGGTGGCCGCCGACGTGGTGATCGAACTGATCGATCGGCCGGGACGGCCGGTGATCTTCGTGGAACGGCGCTTCGAACCGCTGGGATGGGCGTTGCCGGGAGGTTTTGTCGAAATCGGCGAAACGGTTGAAGCCGCGGCCGTCCGTGAGGCCCTCGAGGAGACTGGTCTGGCGGTGACTCTCACCGGCCTGCTCGGCGTGTATTCGGATCCGGCCCGTGATCCGCGCGGCCATACCGTCGGCGTGGTCTACGTCGGGGAGGCTTCCGGAGAGCCCGTCGCGGGCGACGACGCTGGCAAGGCCCGGGCATTTGATCCGGAGGCGCCGCCGCGTCTGGTATTCGATCATGGCCGGATTCTGGAAGACTATCTCCGACGTCGTCGCGAGGGCGGTGGCGGCTTATAATTTCCGAAGAAGCCGACCAGGGCTTCCCCGCTACCAGGAGCAATACCGTGCACGCTGTGACCCCCGGAGCCGCTGAATCGTTTCCCTTTGTCTACGAGCCTGGTCACAACGGCGACTCGGATGTGGGCAAGGCCATCAACGGCCGCTACCTGGCAGACGAAGCCGAGGTCGTGCGCGAGCTTGTGGCGGCCGCCGGCTTCGATGAGGATCTGCAGGAACGGATTGCGGAGACCGCCCATGAGCTGGTCACGGCGGTCCGCCGAAATCGGGCGAAGAGCTCGGGCCTCGACGCGTTCATGAAACAGTACGACCTGTCCTCACAGGAAGGAGTCGTGCTGATGTGTCTGGCCGAAGCGCTGCTGCGGATTCCGGACGCCGATACGGCGGATCGTCTGATCGCCGACAAGATTTCCGCCGGCGACTGGGAAGGGCATGCCGGGACCAGCGATTCCCTGTTCGTCAATGCCTCCACCTGGGGGCTCATGCTGACCGGGCGCATGATTCTCCCGGAATCCGATGCGTTCGAGCACCCGCAGCGCTATCTCAAGAAACTCGTGTCGCGGATGGGCGAGCCGGTGGTCCGTGGCGCGATGCGTCAGGCCATGCGGATCATGGGCCACCAGTTCGTTATGGGCCGAACCATCGAAGATGCTCTGAAGCGGGCGCGGGCTGGTGAATACGCCGCCTACCGGTACTCCTTCGACATGCTCGGCGAGGCCGCGCTCACCGACGCCGATGCCGGGCGTTATGCCGAAGCGTATGCCGCGGGTATCGATTCCATCGGCCGCGGTCGACAGGCGGATCAGACCGCGTGGGAGGCGGACAACATTTCGGTCAAGCTGTCGGCGCTGTTCCCGCGGTACGAGTACGCCCAGCGAACGCGGGTGCTTGCGGAACTCGTGCCGGTGTTCCGAACGCTTGCCCTGAAGGCCCGGGCCGCCGGCATCGGCCTGACCATGGACGCGGAGGAGGCTGACCGGCTGGAGCTGTCACTGCAGGTCTTCGAGGCCGTATACCGCACGCCGGAGCTGGAGGGCTGGGACGGGCTGGGGCTGGCGGTCCAGGCCTACCAGAAACGGGCCCTGAGTGTGGTCAGCTGGCTGGCCGGGCTTGCCCGCAGCGTGGGCCGCTGCATTCCGGTGCGGCTCGTGAAGGGCGCCTACTGGGACACCGAGATCAAGCGCGCCCAGGAGGCAGGGCTCGAGGGCTATCCGGTCTTCACGCGCAAGGCCAACACCGATGTTTCCTACCTGGCCTGTGCGCGGGCGCTGCTCGCCGCGGGCGATGCGCTGTATCCACGCTTTGCCACGCATAACGCCCACACGGTCGCCAGTGTGATTCACATGGCCGGTGAGCAGCGCCGTTTCGAGTTCCAGCGCCTGCACGGCATGGGCGAGGAGCTTTATGCCGAGGTCGTCGGGCCGGAGAAGCTGAACCTGCCATGCCGGGTGTACGCACCCGTGGGTGAGCACGAGGACCTGCTTCCCTACCTGGTACGGCGGCTGCTGGAGAACGGCGCGAATACGTCGTTCGTCAACCGCATTGTCGACGAAAAGGCCCCGGTCGAGGAAATCATTGCCGACCCCGTACGGACGGTGAGCGGCTACTCAAGGATCTCCCATCCCAGGATCCCCCTGCCCGAGCAGATGTACGGCGAGGAGCGCGCCAACTCGCGGGGCCTCAACCTGGCGGACAGCCACGAGCTTATGCCTCTCGGCGAGGCCATGGCGCGGGTACCGGAAGGAAGCTGGTCGGCGAAACCCGTGGTGGGCGGACGCATCCTCGGAGGCAGCGAGCGGGTGCTGTCGGTCAATCCGGCGGATACGCGAAGATCGGTTGGCGAGGTCGTCATGGCCACCGAAGGTGACGCGCAGACGGCCCTCGACATGGCCGCGCTGTCACAGCCCCGCTGGGACGCGACCCCTGCGGCGCGCCGCTCGGAAATACTTCTGAAGGCTGCCGACCTGTTCGAGGCCCACGCCGCCGAGTTGATGGGGCTGTGCGTGCTGGAAGCGGGCAAGTCCGTGCCGGACTGCGTGGCCGAGCTCCGCGAGGCCGTAGATTTCCTGCGCTACTACGCCGCCGGTGCCCGGCGCGACTTCGGCGGGTCAGTCCGGCTCCCGGGGCCGACCGGCGAGAGCAACGAGCTATCGCTGCATGGCCGCGGGATCTTCGTCTGCATCAGCCCATGGAATTTTCCGCTGGCCATTTTCACCGGCCAGGTTGCCGCCGCGCTCGCCGCCGGCAACAGCGTTATCGCCAAGCCGGCTGAACAGACCTCCATCGTGGCGGCTCGCGCCACGGCGCTCCTTTACGAGGCCGGCATCCCCTCCGACGTGCTGCACTTTCTTCCCGGTGACGGTGCGCGTCTGGGAGGCTGGCTGCTCTCGGATCCCCGTGTCGCCGGCGTCGCGTTTACCGGATCGACGGAGACGGCGCGAATCATCAACCGGCAGCTGGCTTCCCGCGACGGCCCGATTGCCGCGCTGATCGCCGAGACCGGCGGGCAGAACGCGCTGCTGGTGGACAGCTCCGCTTTGCCCGAGCAGGTCGTCCTGGACATCGTGCGCTCCTCGTTCAACAGCGCGGGTCAGCGCTGTTCGGCCCTGCGAGTGGCCTTTCTCCAGGAGGAAATCGCCGACCGGACCCTCGAACTGCTGAAGGGCTACATGGACCAGCTGGTCGTGGGCAACCCGGCCTTCCTGTGCACGGACGTCGGTCCGGTCATCGACTCCGAGGCGTTGATCACGCTGGAAAAACACACCAAAGCCATTGCGCGTTTCGGGCGCGTGATCCACCGCTGCGAGCTGTCACCGGAGTGCGAGCACGGCACGTTCTTTTCACCGGCGGCGGTGGAGATCGACAGCCTAGACCGGCTGGAGCGGGAGGTATTCGGTCCGGTTCTCCACGTGGTCCGTTACCGGGCGCGGGACCTGGAAGACGTGATCAGGCAGATCAACGCCACAGGTTTCGGCCTGACCCTCGGTGTGCACACCCGGATCGACGGACGGGCGCGGGAGATTTTCCGCAAGACCCAGGTGGGCAATACCTACGTCAACCGCAACATGGTGGGAGCGGTCGTGGGTGTACAGCCGGTTGGCGGCCGCGGCCTTTCCGGAACCGGCCCCAAGGCGGGCGGTCCGCACTATCTGCATCGTTTTGCCACGGAAAAGGCGCTGTCCATCAATACCGCCGCGGTTGGTGGCAACGCCAGTCTCCTGGCGCTGGACGAAGGCTGAGCCAGTATGGCTATCAGCGTCTTCGATATTTTCAAGGTCGGAGTCGGGCCCTCCAGCTCCCATACGATGGGGCCCATGCGGGCGGCCGGGCGGTTTGTCGCCGACCTCGAGTCCGATGGCCACCTCGGGGGCGTGGGCAAAGTGGTGGTCCGTCTCTACGGTTCTCTTGCGCTCACAGGCCGGGGTCATTGCACTGACGTGGCGGTATTGCTCGGCCTCGAGGGGGAGTGCCCCGAGACGCTGGATACCGATTCCGTCGACGAGCGGCTGGAGCGCATTCGGGGCGAGGGCCGCTTGCGGCTGTTCCAGGGACCGGAGATTGCCTTCGATACGGCACTGGACCTGTTGTTCCTCGCTGATCAGACGCTGCCGCGGCATCCCAATGGCATGCGCTTCACGGCCCTTGGCAACGATGACGTGGAGCTGCTGTCGGAAACGTTCTACTCGGTGGGGGGCGGCTTCGTCGTGCGGGAGGACGAGGACGATTCCGCGGCGGCCGACGAGCGTGACGTGCGCTGGCCGTTCGGCAGCGCCGCCGAACTCATTTCCATCGCCGAGGAGAACGGCTGCGACATAGCCCGAATCGTCATCGAGAATGAGCTGGCCTGGCGGCCGGACGTGGAAACGCGAGCGGGGCTCATGCACATCTGGTCGGTGATGCGCGAGTGTGTCCAGCGAGGATTCCGCAGCGACGGTGTGCTGCCCGGCGTGCTCAAGGTCCCGCGCCGGGCGCCCAGACTGTACCGCGAGCTGTGCGGGGAGGGCGCGGCCGGAGACTTCATGGACTGGGTCAATGCCTACGCCCTCGCAGTCAATGAGGAAAACGCCGCGGGCGGCCGCGTGGTCACCGCGCCGACCAACGGGGCGGCCGGCATCATCCCCGCAGTGCTCCTTTATTTTCGCCGCTTTGTTTCCGGTGCCAACGACGAAGGCATTCTTCGTTTTCTTCTTACTGCCGGCGCCATCGGCGTGCTGTACAAGACCAATGCGTCGATTTCCGGCGCGGAGATGGGCTGCCAGGGTGAGGTGGGCGTTGCCTGCTCCATGGCGGCCGGCGGACTGGTTGCCGCGCTCGGCGGTAGCAATCTCCAGGTCGAGAATGCGGCGGAGATCGGCATGGAGCACAACCTGGGTCTCACCTGTGACCCGATTGCCGGTCTCGTCCAGATCCCGTGTATCGAGCGAAACGCCATGGGGGCCGTCAAGGCCATCAACGCGGCACGCATGGCGCTGCGCGGAGACGGCCGGCACAAGGTGCACCTGGACCAGGTGATCGAGACCATGCGTCAAACGGGCCGGGACATGTCGCTGGTCTACAAGGAAACCTCCAAGGGCGGCCTTGCGGTCAACGTGATCGAGTGCTGATGCTGCGCCGCGCGAGGGCAAGACCGCAAGGAACCGCCTAGACTTCAATGCGATGGCCGCGCCGTTTGCTGCGGCCGGCAGACGGGACGGTGAGTCCATGAGCGACAGCGACGAGAACGGCGATGCCGACCGGCCGCTGAGTGCGGCGGAAATCGGTGCCCTGGCACATCTGTATCGCGGCGAGGTCTATCGCAGCACGATCTGGCGCTCGCGGCTCGACAACACGACCAACTGGGCGGTCGTTACCAGCGGCATCGCCCTGTCCCTGAGCTACAGCTCCGCTGAGGCGTCGCCGCTGCCGCTGGTGCTCGTCGGGCTGCTGGTGGCGGTGTTTCTGATTCTCGAAGCAAGGCGCTATCGGTACTTCAACGTGTGGCGGGCCCGCTGCCGGCTGATGGAAACCGACTTCTATGCGCCCTTGCTTTCGGGCGACGGCGTCAGCCTGGACGGTCGCTGGAATACGATGCTGTCCGACGACTACCGCCGCCCGCGGTTTCATGTCTCTTACTGGCTGGCGCTGGGCCGGCGGCTACGCAAGAACTACATCTATATTCTGGCGGTTCAGGCGGTGGCCTATCTCGGCAAGCTGGTCATCCATCCCACACCGCTGACCAGCCTTGAGGAGCTTCTGGAGCGCGCTGCGATCGGTCCTGTTTCAGGATCCACCGTGATCATCGCCGGGCTGGTGTTTCACGGCCTGTGGATCAGCATCGCGCTGCTGTCCTTGCGGGTCGACCTCATGAGGCGACGGACCGGCGCGCTGATCGCCATCGGCTAGGGGCCCATCGGCTAGGGGCCGGCAATTCTGCTTAATGATCCCGACAGCCCCACGCGACTGACGATCGCCCGGAACCCGGGGTCCGCGCGCAAATGCCGGAAATGCGAGTCCACGGTCAGATAGACCAGCCGGTCATCCCGGGCCTCGCAGGCGACCTCCAGCCAGCGCAGCGTTTCGGTTCTCGACCCGAGACCGGCATGGGCGGTCGCAAGCTTCGTCGGCGGCACATAGCGGGACTCTGCCAGAGCCTCCAGATCGGCAAGCAGCGCCAGGGCGCGTTCGCGGTCTCCCTGCCGGGCGAGAGCGAAGATCAGCGGCCCGCCGACAATGGCCAGTCCCAGCTTGGGCAGATTTCGTTCGTAGGTCTCGATGGCGGCGTTCCATCTGCCTGCCCCTGACTGCGCCAGGCCCAGCGCAAGCTCAACCATGCTGAAATCCGGAAACGCTTCGGACGCCTCGGCATACGCCGACTGCGCCGCATCGAAATCACCTCGCCAGAGATCCGGCGAGCCCTGGAGCATGGTGAGTACGGGCGACAAGGGATCGCGTTCGAATGCGTTGGCGAGTTCGCGCCGGCAGGCCTCGAATCGGGCCTGGTAGCAGTAGAGTTCGCCCAGCCACTGGCGGGCGACGGCATTGTTGGGATCGAGCGCCACGGCACGCGAGAGGGCGGCTTCTGCCGCAACCCAGTCCCAGTCGTATTGCAGCGCGATCATCCCCATGACCGCATGAGCGCCGGAGGCCTGGGGATCGCTGGCGAGGGCCCGGGTGGCCAGGGTGCGTGCGCGCGGTATCGCGCGCTTCGGCGGAACCGCTCCGTACAAGGGCAACAGAAGTGCGGCCTCTGCGGCGCTGGCGAGGGCGTCCGCGTACCCGGGAGAACTATCGAGCGCGGCATCAAAGGACCGCAGTGCCGCCTCGAGGCTTTCGGCCGTCCGCTGGCTCAGATAGAACCTGCCGCGCAAATAGTGCCGGTAGGTTTCGGCATCGACTTCGGGTCCGGGTCCCTGAAGCTGGAGTGTGGGCCGAATTCTCGCGGCCACGGCCCGGGCCAGCCGCATCACCCGGCCGCTTTGCGCGGCACTGCCGTCCGGATCAATGCTGAACGTGTGAAGAATGCCACCGTCAGCTGTGGAAATCAGATCGGCGCGTAGCCTGAACTCGCCGGGTTCCGCCTCCAGGCGCGCGGCGAGCAATGCCTCGACTCCGAGGGCCCTGCCGAGCTCCACGGGTTGCGACGTATCCACCTTGCGCGGTTCCGGCGCGGTGGTAACGACCCGGACGCCCTCGATTCGTGAAACCGCCCGCCGGAGTTCGTCGGTTAGCGCGCTGGCGAGCCAGTCGGCGGATTCGTCCGACGTGGTTATCGGCAGCACCGCCAGGGTCGTGATGCGATCGGGCTGGGGGGAGCGGCTCGACAGCCAGTAGATGAGGGCGGCCACGGCCAGTGTTGCCACCAGGAGAATCGCGCTCCTTCGGCGCGTGGCGGTAGCGGCCGCTACCGGGACCGTCCCGGACGGCTCCGGCGCGCCCGGGTTCGAAGGCAGTTTCCGGGACCCGTCGCGATGGCCTCCCGCGGATCGGCGGTCAGGGCGGCTGACGACGGGCCGGAACCGGTAGCCGACACCCCGGTGAGTTTCGATGTACCGGGGAGGGTCGCCAGTGTCGTCCAGGTGCTTTCGAATCGTGCTGATGCAGCGAGTCAGCGATTCCTCGTTCACTGATGTGCTCCAGAATCGCTGGAGCAACTCGGCCCGGGTCACGAGGCTGGGTGATCGTTCGGCAAGGAAAATCAGGACTTCCAGCGGTTTACGCTGAATTCGAATCCGGGATTTGTCCCGGTAGAGTGTGCGCCGCTCGAGGTCCACCCGGAACTCGCCAAAACCCAGCGTCGGGAAAGCTTCCGGGCCCCTGTTGCCGATGGCGGGCGTCATCGGGGCCGGGCCTCCGGATCCCGAGCCAGGACGAACTCCGGGCGGCAGCCCCGAACCGGCACAGCAATGGCGCCGCTCCCGGGCCGGTGTTGCAGGCCATGGGCAGGCAGGGCGACATCTTGCGCTATCGAAATAAACATCCGGCCGGCTCGGCGAGGCCCCAGTGAAAGGGTCCGGTCCGTGGACCGACAAGAAACGCACTTGTCCAGAACTCCGAGTTTCGCACGAAACGCTTGCGGGTTGCCCGAGTTGCCCCTGGCCTGTCGTCGCTCGTGCCGTTCGCCGGTATAGTTCAGGGCTTTCGTGGATGGAGAGAACCCGCCGATGTCCGCAAGCGCGCCGCCCCGGGGCCGTTCCCTGCTCGATCGCTTTCTCAACATCGTTGAGCGAGGCGGGAACGCGTTGCCGCATCCGGCGGTGCTGTTCGCGATCCTCGCCCTGCTGGTGGTGGTCTTGTCCTGGGTCGCCACCAAGACCGGTATGTCCGTCGTGCACCCGTCCACCGGCGAGGTCGTGACGCCGGTCAACCTGCTGAGCATCGAGGGCCTGCACCGGATCGCCACGAACCTGGTCACGAATTTCACGAGCTTCGCCCCGCTGGGGACCGTGCTGGTCGCCCTCATCGGCATCGGCGTGGCAGAGCACTCCGGCCTGATCGCCGCCTGCCTGAGATCCCTGGTTCTGTCCGCGCCTCGTCACCTGCTGACACCCATCGTTGTTATGGCCGGGATCCTGTCCAACATGGCCAGCGAGGTGGGTTATGTCCTGCTCGTGCCGCTGGCCGGACTGATATTCCAGGCTGCGGGACGGCATCCGATTCTCGGCATGGCGGCCGGATTTGCGGGCGTGTCCGGCGGCTACTCCGCAAATCTGCTGGTTGGCACGATCGATCCGCTGCTCGCGGGTCTGTCCCAGGAGGCCGCGCAGATCGTGGATCCTGCCTATACGGTCAGCGTGGTGGCGAACTGGTATTTCATGATCGTCTCCACGCCCATGCTGGCGCTGCTGGGCTGGTTCGTGACCGATCGGATTCTCGCGCCGCGTTTTGCCGACTATGAGCCCCCCGAGGAGGTCAGCGAAGATGCCATGGCCCGCTCGCTGGATGACGCGGAGCGTCGTGGGCTGCGCTACGCCGGTTACGCCACGCTTGTGATGACCGCCCTGGTTGTCTGGAGTGCGCTGCCCTCCGGGACGATTCCCGGTGCCGGGTTCATGCGCGATCCGGTGACCGGCGACCTGCTCCACTCGCCGCTGCTGAAGGGCGTCGTGGCGCTGATTTTCCTGTACGGCATTGTTTCAGGTATCGCCTATGGCATCGGGGCCGGGACGATCCGCAATGACGCCGACGTCATCCGCGGCATGGACCAGAGCATGAGTACCCTGGGCGGATACATGGTGCTGTGCTTTTTCGCTGCCCAGTTTGTCGCGTTCTTCAACTGGACCCAGCTGGGCCTGGTATTTGCGGTGAACGGCGCGCAGGGGCTGGAGACGCTGGGCCTGCCCGGGGTGCCCCTGTTTGTCTCGTTTATCGCCCTGACTGCCCTGGTCAACCTGTTCATGGGCTCGGCCTCGGCCAAGTGGGCCCTGATGGCCCCGGTCTTCGTTCCCATGTTCATGCTGCTGGGCTACTCGCCGGAACTCACCCAGGTGGCATACCGGGTGGGGGACAGCGTAACCAACATCATCGCGCCGATGATGAGCTATTTCGCCCTCATCATTGCCTTTTTCCAGCGCTACGAGCCCAACGCGGGGATCGGCACGCTGGTTGCCACAATGCTGCCTTACTCCGTTGTGTTCCTGCTGGGCTGGTCGGTCATGTTCGCCGTGTGGCTGGGTCTGGGCCTGCCGATCGGCCCGGGTGCGCCGTTGAACTACGTGCCCGCCGCGCCCTAGCGGACCCCCACACATAGCGGTCCTGCAGCGACTGTATCCCGCGTGCCGGCGCCCCGTCCCCGGAGGCGCCGGCCGCCGGTGACTGGCGCACCGGTGGCAGCCGGAATTCCGACTGCGTTCAGGTTTTCCGGTGCCCTCCGGCCCTAGTCTCGGCCTCATGCTCTCCCCGGAGAACAGGAGGTGGGTCATGAACGATCGACAGCGGCCGACTGCCGGGTGTCGGCTCAGCGAGCGACGTCGGGTTATGCCCGGTTCGACTTTGTGGATTCTGGCCTCATGGGTCCTGACCCTGACGGTAACCGAGGGTGTCGCCCAGACGGTCGAACTCGGGCGCGAGATTGCCGTGCCCCGGCACCTTGCCAATGGCGAGGAGCTGACGCTTCCCATCGCGGCGTTGCTCGATCATGGGGAACACCTGTTCACGGCGTCATGGACTGCCCAGGAAGGCGGAGGACGGCCGCTGAGCAAGGGTACTGGCGCTGCCCTTGCAGATCTCGGTTCGCCCCTGGTCTTTCCGCGCAACTTCAACCGGGTCTCGGGCCCGGATGCCAACGCCTGCTCGGGTTGCCACAACCTTCCGCGCGTTGGCGGCGGAGGCGATCGGGTGGCCAATGTGTTCGTACTGGGCCAGCGCTTTGATTCCGCCAGTTTCGCCCGGGACGACTCCATCCCGACCCGAGGCACCGTCGACGAGAATCTGCGGGCGACCACCCTCGATAACGTTGGCAACGAACGCAGCACGGTCGGCATGTTCGGCGCCGGCTACGTCGAGATGCTCGCCCGTCAGCTGACCCGCGATCTCCAGGCGCTCCGGGACCGGCTGGTCCCCGGCCGGTCGGTGAGGCTGGACGCCAGCGGAGTGGATTTCGGTGTGCTGGCCCGCGATGCCGATGGGCGCTGGGACACGTCGGGCGTACTGGGGCTGCCCGCACCCAGCCTGCGTACCGAGGGCGCCGATGATCCGCCCAGCCTGGTCCTCATGCCGTTCCATCAGGCTGGCGCCGTGGTGTCATTGCGGGAATTCACGAACAACGCCTTCAATCATCACCATGGTATCCAGTCGGAGGAGCGGTTCGGAACGGACGATCCCGACGGGGACGGATTCGTCCGTGAACTCACCCGTGCCGACGTAACGGCGGTCACGATCTTTCAGGCAACGCTTCCGGTGCCGGGGCGCGTCATACCCCGTCATCCGCTGATCGAACGCGCGGTTCTTCAGGGCGAGGCCCTGTTTGCCGAAATCGGCTGTGCCGAGTGCCACATACCCGAGTTGTCTCTGGAGGCCGGTGGCCGGATGTATTCCGAGCCCAATCCGTACAATCCGGAGGGCAATCTGCGGCCGGCGGACGCCCCCGAACTCGTTATCGATCTCAATAGCCATAAGCTCCCTCTGCCGAGGCTCCGCATTCGGGGCGACCGAATCGACGTGCCGGTCTACTCGGACTTCAAGCTGCATGACATCACCACCGGACCGGACGATCCGAACTGCGAGCCGCTGAACATGCACGAGCCGGCCGGGAGCGCGGAGTTTGGGGCCGGAAACTGCCGGTTCCTGACACGGCGGCTCTGGGGAGCAGCCAGCGAGCCGCCGTATTTCCATCACGGCAAGTTCACCACCCTGCGAGAGGCGATCCAGGCCCATCACGGAGAGGCTCTGGCGTCGAGAAACGCCTGGGATGCCATTGGCGACGACGGTCGCGATGCCGTCATAGAATTTCTCAAGACGCTTCAGGTTCTGCCCGAAGGGGCCCGCCATACGGTTGTGGACGAACACGGGCGCTGGCGAAAATGGCCACCGCGGCGCTGACCATGAGTGACCCGCCGGCCGGGGTCCGGATGCAGCCGACGGGTTCCCTCAGATTCTAAACCCGGATCCCCAGCGGCCGTCGAACGCCAGCTCCGGCAGCGGGCGCCGGTTCCTCGGCGCGGTCTCCGCCTCGCGGAACTTCTCCGGTAGCGTCTCCGGGGCCGCCGGCGCGCCAACGGCGATCATCGCCATCGGCGTGAAGCGTTCGGGTATGCCGAATGCCGCTGTCAGCCGCGTCTTGTCGAAGCCTCCCATCTGATGGGCGACAAGCTCCAGGGCCGCGGCCTGGAGACACAGGTTTTCGCTGGCTGCGCCGGTGTCATATTGCCCCCAGCGATTCGGCTTGCCGTTGCGTTCGAATTCGGAATGGGCGACCGCTGCCAAGAGCACGGGACATTGCCGCACCCAGGTCTGGTTCCCTTCGGCGAGACAGTCGAACGCCTGCTGCCAGGCGTCAGAATCCGCAAAGCGGTCCCAGACCAGGAATCGCCAGGGCTGGTCCCCGAAACACGAGGGCGCCCAGCGGGCAGCCTCGAGCAGCGCCGTGATCTGCTGCCGCGTTACGCGGGTGTCCTGATCGATGGCCCGGGGACTCCAGCGGCTTGCGATCAGATCGTGGATCGGGACGCTGGATGCGGCCCGTTTCGTATCGGTCATAGTCATACTCCAGCGATGTCCTGTGGTCCGGCACCGTGCTCCCCGCATGCCGGCAGCGAGCGGCGCCGCCAAGCTCCAGTGTAGCCCCCCCCGGGGGTTTGCTCTGTCCACCGGGCACAGCCTTTTCACCTCTGGCGCGCGCCGGTTTCCGGGCCCGAACTGGTAAGATTGCGGGGTTAGCAGCACCCCTCGGGTTACCCGTCCATGTCGCTAGTCTGGCTCGACTCCATCTCCCATGCCTTTGGCGAACACCAGATTCTCCGCGAAGCGAATCTGTCCATCGAGCGGGGTGAGCGCGCGTGCCTCATCGGGCGCAACGGCGCGGGCAAGACAACGGTCATGAAGCTGATTACCGGAGAGCTGGTTCCCGACGCGGGCGAGGTCCGGTTTCCGGGCGATGTGCGGGTCAGCCAGCTGGCCCAGACATTGCCGACGGACCTGGAGATCACGGTGCGTGAGATGGTGGCCCAGGGTTTGTCGGTGCAGAAGAAACTGCTCTCGGACTACGAAACACTCCTGGCCAGCCACCCGGACGGACCGCATCTCAAGGAGCTGGAGGAACTTCAGCAGCGCATCGATGCCGAGGACGGCTGGAAACTGGACCAGCGGGTCGAGACCGCCCTGGCCGAGATGGGCCTGCCGGCGGACAGGAAACTGGGCGAACTTTCCGGCGGATGGCGTCGCCGTGTGGCCCTCGCCAGGGCGCTCATCAGTCGGCCGGATCTGCTCCTGCTGGATGAGCCGACCAACCACCTGGATATCGCGAGCATCGAGTGGCTGGAAGATCGCGTCCGGTCCTGGCCGGGCAGTGTGCTGTTTGTCAGCCACGACCGGGCGTTTGTAGACCGGCTTGCGACCCGGATCGTTGAAGTGGACCGGGGCCGGCTGTTGAGCTGGCCCGGAGGCTACCGGGACTTTCTTCGCCGCCGTGACGAGGCCCTGGAAGCCGAGCGTCGGGAGCACGCGGAGTTCGACAAGAAGCTGGCGGAGGAAGAGGCGTGGATCCGCCAGGGTATCAAGGCACGCAGGACCCGGAACGAGGGTCGGGTGCGATCACTGGAGGCGATGCGCCTGGAGCGCTCGGAGCGTATCGATCGTCCCGGCGATCCGCGCATCGGGATCGGCGAGGCCGATCTCTCGGGACGCAAGGTACTGCAGGCCTACAATGTGACCTACGGTTATGGCGGTACCCCGCTGATCGACGGCCTGTCCCTGAAAATTGCCCGGGGCGACCGGATCGGCCTCGTGGGCAACAACGGCGTTGGCAAAAGCACGCTCCTGAAACTGCTGATGGGCGAGCTGGATCCGGAAGCCGGCACGATCAAGCAGGGCACCAACCTGGAGATCGGTGCCTATGACCCGCTCAATCAGCACCTGGATCCGGAAAAGTCGCTGGCCGACAACGTCGGCAACGACACCGACTACGTCACCATCAACGGCAAGCGTCAGCACGTGGTCGGCTACCTGCGGGGATTTCTGTTCAGCGCCAAACGCGCCATGTCGCCGGTGAAGCTCTTGTCCGGGGGCGAGCGCAACCGGGCGCTCCTGGCCAAGCTGTTCACCCGGCCGACCAACCTGCTGATTCTCGATGAGCCTACCAACGATCTCGACGTGGAGACGCTCGAGGTGCTCGAGGAGCGTCTGAGTGACTACTCCGGCACCCTGATGGTGGCCAGCCACGACCGGGAGTTTCTGGATAACGTAGTGACCAGCGTGCTCGTGTTCGAGGATACGGGCACGATCGAACGATATGTTGGCGGCTACTCAGACTGGCTGCGCCGCCGCCGGGCGCTGCGGGTCCTGGACGACCCGGGCGGTGAGCGCAAGGCGGACACAAAGACCCGGCGATTCCGTAGTTCCGGGTCCACAAAGCTCAGCTACAAGGACCAGCGGGAGCTGGATGCGTTACCGGAGCGTATCCAGGAACTGGAATCGCGAGTCGAGGCCCTTGACGCAACGATGGCGGAGCCAGGATTCTACGCCTTGCCGTTCGCTGAAACCGGTCCCGTGCTGGAGAGCCGGGACGAAGCCCGGGTGGAACTGGAGGCTGCCATGGCCCGCTGGCTGGAACTGGAAGAACGCCGTGAGGCGCTGGGAGCCGGGTCATCTTGAACCGGGTGAACGCCGGTGCGGGCCTGGCCGCGGGGCTGCTGGCGTGCGGGCTGGCCGTGGCGAGTGTTCCGCCGGCGGGCGAGGTTTCCGTGTTCGAGTCACCGACCGGCGTCGCCGAGCAGTGCGTTCAGGTTCAGCCGGCTCCCGATACAGTTTTGGCCGCGAACGACATTGCCGAGCTGCCGCGTCTCTGCGGGATCGACTTCTATGCGGATGATGTCGCCCTGTGCCCGAAGACCTGGAGTACCAGCCCGGCAACGATCGGGCACCGGGCCGACGGCAGCGGATCGGACTTCGAGGCGACGGGCTGGGGCCGCGGGACGCACGCGCGGGATCTCGCCGCTGAGGGCCTGGCGGGCTACAAGCTGAGCAGG
>JARFQW010000020.1 GCA_029287575.1 Gammaproteobacteria bacterium
AACTCTCCGGGGGACTTCGAGACGCTCCGTCGGGTCCTGGCGGCGTGCCGGGACGACGAGGTGCACCACCGGGACGATGCCCTAAGCCACGCCGGGGGCCCGCCCGGGCTGCCGGGCCGGGTCTGGGCCTGGCTGGTCGACGCCGGATCCCGCGCCGGGGTGCTGGTGGCCAAACGAATCTGAACCTCCGCCGGCCGGACCGGCCCGCTTGTGCTACTCCTTAGTCGGTGCCGGTCGTCCGTCGCGGACACCCCTGGCACCGAACTATCCCGGCGGTGTTCCCCACGTGCCGCTTTCAAACGCAAGAGAACGCCAATTGAAAACCTACAAGCTCAATAATGGACAGACCATGCCGTCCCTGGGCCTGGGCACGTGGAAGTCGGAACCCGGCGCCGTCGGCGCCGCCGTCGCCGCGGCCATCGAAACGGGCTACCGGCATATCGACTGTGCGCCGATCTACGGAAACGAAGCCGAGATCGGCAAGGCCCTGGACGCAGCGCTTCGCCAGGGGACCGTGCAACGTGATGAGCTGTGGATCACATCCAAGCTCTGGAACAACATGCATGGGCGAGGCAACGTGATCCCGGCCCTCAGACAGATCCTTTCGGATTTGCGCCTGGACTACCTGGACCTGTTCCTGATGCACTGGCCCATCCCTATCCGGCCGGACATCGCCTTTCCGGAACAGGCCTCGGACTTCGTCAGCCTGGCGGACCAGCCGCTCGCGGACACCTGGGCGGGCATGGAGGACGCGGTGGACGCGGGCCTGGCCCGGTCCATCGGCGTTTCCAACTTCTCGGCCGCCCGCATGGCCGGGATCGCGGACGGCGCGCGCATCCCGCCCTCGGTCAACCAGGTCGAGCTGCATCCCTATCTCGCCCAGAACAAACTGCTCGAAGCCGCCCGGGACCTGGGCGTGCGTTTGACCGCCTATTCCCCGCTGGGCTCCCTGGACCGGCCGGAGCGCCTCAAGAAGGCGGACGAGCCGGTACTGCTGGAAGACCCGGTGGTAAAGGACATATCGGCGACCCACGGGGCGACACCGGGTCAGGTGCTGATCGCCTGGGCACTGGCCCGGGATACCGCGGTGATTCCGAAGACCTCGCGGCCGGAGCGTCTCACGGAAAACCTCGCCGCCGCCGATCTCAGTCTCACGGCCGAAGACCTGGAGCGACTCGGGTCGCTGGACCGGAACTATCGCTTCGTCGACGGCTCGTTCTGGTGCATCCCGGGGTCGCCCCATACCCTGGACAACCTTTGGGGCTAGGCGCCGACCAGAGTGGCGACGGACAGCGTCAGAGGGATTCCGGCGCGGGCAGGAACCGGCCCGCGCCGGCGAAACGCTGCCGGTACCAATCCTCACGGATGCTCGATACCTTGACGTTCTGACCCGTCGCCGGCGCATGAATGAATTGTCCCTGCCCCACATAGATGCCCACGTGGGAGACACGCCCGGATTCCGCGAAGAACAGCAGATCGCCGGGACGGGCCTCGCCGAGAGGCACTGCTCTGGCGGCCTTGTGCTGGGCTCGCGAGGTTCTCGGCACCGAGAAACCGGCCTGTTCGTAGGTGTATTGAACCAGGCCGCTGCAGTCGAAGCCCGACGGAGAACGCCCGCCCCAGCGATACGGCACGCCCAGCATCTCTTCGGCCAGGCGCACGATGCCCGCGGCCGCCGGGTCAATCGGCGCGTACCGGGCGCCGGCGGCGTCGGGCCGTGCGTCACCCCAGCTCAGCCAGCCGCCGGATGGAGCCGGCTCAGGGTCGCGGGGCGGGTTCCAGGAACAGCCGGCCGCCAGGCACAAGAGCGCCGCGGCGAGTAGTCCGCGGGGCGACATCACTGACCTGTCCTGATACGTAGCATGATGTGAATCCCCCGGCTGCGCGGCGGTACGGAGGTCGCGTTGCGCATGTCCGCCCGCAGGCTTGCGCGCAAAGGATAACAGCCGGCTTTGGAAAAGTTGAAAACGCAGTGTCGCATTTTGTCGACGTTACCTGCGGCGAAAGAACCCCGTACCATTTCCGGGAATTTTGCCGACTGACCGTTTTAGGACGAATGGATTCGCGAATCCCATGAGCCGCCCCAACCGACGCGTGCTGTTCTGTGTTGCGCTGTTGCTCGCGCTTGCGGCCGGCGTGGCCGGCTATCTCCATATTCAGTTTCACGGACCCACGGGCGCCGCCGCCCGGCACACCGACCGGTATCTCTATGAACGGGATACGGTGGCCCGGGTCGGCGGGGAGAAGGACGCCGTCTATCGGTACTTTTTTGCCACGAATCGCAGCGCGGAAAACCCGTGGGCGCCGGGCGAGGGCCGCTTTGGCCGCGAGCGCGATGACGCGGTGAAATTCGGCGCCTTCGACGTCCGCATCCAGAAGAGGCTGGGTCTGGGCCTGCTCGTGGACCCCGTCCGCTGGCTGCAGGCGAACGAGATGCGGGTCCGCAAGGTCGAAACAATGCCCCGCACGGCGGCAGCAGAGGCCATCCGCGCCCAGGTCGCTGCTTCCGGATCCCGGTCGCTTCTCATTGTGATTCCGGGCCGCGGTGAATCATTTCCAGCCGCGATTCGACAGACCGCGTTTGTCGCCCACGTTCTCAATATCGACACACCCGTGCTCGTTTTTGACTGGCCCGGTGATCAGGGCCGCTCGTTCAGCGGCCACGAACAGGCACGGTCGGTAGCGGACGCCTCCGGCAAGGCGCTGGCGGACGTGATTCGCCTGGCGGTCGAGGAGATTGCGCCCGACAGGCTGTGGCTGCTGGCCGACGGCCTCGGCGCCCGGGTGGCCGCCGCGGCCGTGCCGGCCCTGACAGCGGTCGAGTCCCTCGCCGACGCGGATACCGAGTTCGAGGACGTGGTACTGGCCGGACCGGACCTGGCACCCGCGCGGCTGGCTCCGGAAGTCCCGGCGGGGGCCCAGGCACTGGTCGGGAAACTGACCGTGTATGCGGCAACCAGCGAGCAGGTCCGATGGCTGACCCGTGCCGACGGCGGGCGCCGGGCCGGAGGCACACGCGGCGATCGCCCCGACGCCGCGGCCCGGACGAGCAGTCTCGACAAGCCCGGGAGCTCTGCCCGGGAACGGGTGGCGATCGTAAACGCGACCCCGGAGGGCCGGAAACAGGCGTCGAGGGGCATCAGCTACCAGACCCCGGCGTTCTTCGAGGACCTCTACCTGCGGCTGGCCGGGCCGGACACACCCGACAGCAGCCGCAAGCGTCCCTACGTGACGACCGACGGGGCGGACCTCGGGGTACGAATTCGCCACCCCTGACCTGTACCCAATGCCCCGGCCGGGGCCTGAAAGCGAATCCGTTGCGGCGCGCGCAGCGTATTTTCAATAAGTTAGCGCCAATCTGCGCGGTGAGTGCAATAAAACCGCCGCACTGGCGGTCTACACCTGTGGCGCAAGGCTCATGCCACCGAGGAACCGGAATGATCATCAAGCGACCTTCGGACATACGTCCGTCCGAGATCACTGACGAGGCGATCTACCTGGACCGTCGTCGCTTCCTGCAGGCCGCCGGCTTCGCGGCGCTGGGAGCGGCCGCGGCGGTCAGTCCCCCCGCCCGGGCGGCAAGCGAGGCGTCGCAGCCGAAGATTCAGGGGCTGGTGCAAAGCACGCTCAGCATCGACGAGGACCCCAACTCGTGGGAAGACATCACTACCTACAACAATTTCTACGAGTTCGGCACCGACAAGTCGGACCCGCATCGCAAGGCGCGGGATTTCCAGCCGCGGCCCTGGGAAGTTTCGGTGAGCGGCGAGTGTGACCGGCCCGGCACGCTGAGCTATGCGGATTTTGTCGCGCCCCATACGCCCGAAGAACGGATTTATCGCCTGCGCTGCGTGGAGGCCTGGTCCATGGTGATCCCGTGGGTGGGTATTCCCATGGGGGACGCGCTCAAGCGCTTCGAGCCGAATTCCCGGGCAAAGTACGTCACCTTCAAGACGCTGCTGGACCCCAAGCAGATGCCGGGGCAGCGCTGGCCCGTACTCGACTGGCCTTACGTCGAGGGGCTGCGTATCGACGAGGCCATGCATCCGCTGGCCATCTTCGGAATCGGGGTCTATGGCCGGGAGCTGCCGAATCAGAATGGCGCCCCGCTCAGGATCGTCGTGCCCTGGAAATACGGCTTCAAGAGCATCAAGTCCATCGTCAGCATCGAATTTACCGAAAAGCAGCCCCTAAGCAGCTGGGAAAAAGCCGCCCCCAGCGAATATGGCTTCTACGCCAACGTGAACCCCGAAGTGGACCATCCGCGGTGGAGCCAGGCCAGCGAGCGGCTGATCGGCAAGGGCATCTTTGCGCCCCGCCGCCCCACCGAAATGTTCAACGGCTACGCGGATCAGGTGGCGCAGCTGTATCAGGGCATGGACCTGACCCGGAACTACTAGCCATGGCATTCCCGCGTAGCCTCAGCCAGCCACAGCTCCGGGTGGCGAAGACCGCGTTGTTCGCGCTCTGTGCGCTGCCGTTTCTGGTGATGGTGCTCGGCGCCTTCGGGCTCGCCGGCGTCTCCCTGGGCGCGAATCCCGTCGAGGAACTCATGGACCGCAACGGCCAGTGGGGGCTGCGCTTTCTGCTGATCACCCTGGCGGTGACGCCGCTGCGGCGGATCACGGGCTGGCACTGGCTTGTGCGGCTTAGAAGGATGCTCGGCCTGTTTGCGTTTTTCTATGTGCTGATGCACTTCGTCACCTACGCGCTGATCGACCATCGCCTCGATCTCGGCATCATTGTCGAAGACATCATCGAGCGTCCGTTCATTACGCTGGGCATCACCGCCCTCGTACTGCTGATTCCGCTGGCGGCGACCTCCACGAACGCCATGATGCGCCGCCTGGGGAAACGCTGGCAGACGCTGCACCGGCTCATTTATCCGATCGCCATTCTGGGCGTCTGGCACTTCTGGTGGCAGGTCAAGCAGGACCTGCGGGAGCCGTTGATCTACGCGCTCATTCTGGCGGTCTTGCTGGGCTACCGTATGTGGTGGCAGCGCCGACAGGCTGCCCGGAGTGCCGATCACGATGACGGACTGACCGGAGACCCCGACGGGGGCGGCAAGCCAGCCCGTCCGTCCATGCCCCTGGCTCAGTGACGCTGATCCCGCCGGCGCCACAGGCGCACGTAGACGCCCGTGTTGACGGCGGCGGCAATCAACACAAGCGTTATTCGCGTGCCGCGATCCAGTCCCTCGGGATAGATCCAGGGAATCAGGTAATGATCGAGGAAGCCGCCGGAATACGGCGGTAGTCCCGCGCGGACGCGCAGATCCAGCTCCAGGGGCGTCAGCGGACAGATCCAGCCGCCCAGCACGATAGCCACACCCCACAGCAGACACGGCAGATGAATCCAGGCCAGCCGGGGCCAGATCAGGGCCAGCAGTCCGCCGACGGCGACGAACACGACGAAGGCCGCATGCACGACCAGCACCGCCTGGGCCAGAACCGCGTACCAATCTGCCTCAGTCAAGAACCCTCACCCGCGTGTTCCGGCGCCGCCGGCCGTTGCCGGCGGTGCGCTCTGCGACTACCGGATCCCCGGGCGCCGGCCGCGCGGGCCCGTGAACGGGGTCAGGGCCGCACCTGTCCCGCGCCCCGGACCCGGTACTTGTAGCTGGTGAGTTGCTCCAGCCCAACGGGACCACGGGCGTGGATCCTTCCGGTGGAGATACCGATTTCCGCCCCCATGCCGAACTCGCCGCCATCCGCGAACTGGGTGGAGGCATTGTGCAGGACGATGGCGGAATCCACCTCCCTGAGAAAGCGTTCCGCGACGCCGGAATCCGCGGTGATCACCGCGTCGGTGTGGCCGGAGCCGTAGCGGGCAATGTGTTCGATCGCGCCGTCGACACCGTCCACCACGCGCACCGAGAGGATGGCATCCAGATACTCCGTCGCCCAGTCGGTTTCGGTGGCCGGCAGCACCCGCGCGTCCGCTTCCCGGACGGCTGCATCGCCGCGAACCTCGCAGCCGGCGTCGATCAGCGCGCCGACCAGCGGCGCCAGGAGACGCTCCGTCCCGGCCCGGTCCACCAGCAGGGTTTCCGCCGCGCCGCAGATCCCGGTGCGCCGGAGCTTTGCGTTCAACACGATCTCTCTTGCCATCGACGGGTCTGCGTCCTTGTCCACGTAGACGTGGCACAAGCCTTCCAGGTGACCGATCACAGGCACCCGGGCATCCCGCTGAACCGCCTCGATGAGACTGCGGCCACCGCGCGGAACCACCACGTCGATCGTGTCGGTCATCTGCCCCAGCAGGTAGCGCACGGCGGCGCGGTCCCGGGTCGGCACTGACTGGATGGCTTCGCCGGGAAGTCCGGTCTCCGCCAGCGCCGCGGCCATGCAGTCCTGAACGGCCTGGCTGGACCTAAAGCCCACCGAGCCGCCGCGCAGAATGACCGCGTTGCCGGACTTCAGGCACAAAGCGCCCGCGTCAGATGTCACATTGGGCCGGCTCTCGTAGATGATGCCGATCACGCCCAACGGCACGTTGACCCGCTGAATCACCAGTCCGTTGGGCCGGGTACGCTCCTCGGTAACCCGGCCCACCGGGTCCGGAAAGGCCGCGATAGCCTCCAGGCTCCGGGCCATCCCTTCGATCCGGTCCTCGTTCAGGCTAAGCCGATCGAGCAGCGCCGCGGACTGATTTCGACTCTCGGCCTCAGCCCGGTCGCTGGCGTTCGCGGCCAGGATGAATGGCGCGCGCTCGCGCAGCCGCCCGGCGGCGAGGTTCAGCGCGGCATTTTTTTGCTCGGCCGCCGCGTTGGCGAGACGGGCCGCCGCCGCCCGCGCCGACCGGCCCAGCTGGTCCATGACGCGGGGAATATCCAGACTCTCGTCCCTGTGCTCGGCACTCTGCATGGGCAGATCCTCTCAGCGTGAAGCCGGGCAGACTGAAGCCCGGATCGAGCAACGGCTCGGGCTCCGGCTCAATGGCCTTCCCGGCAGGGATTGGCGCGGGCATCGTGCTCCCGGCCACCCTTCTCATGGCGCTTCTCCCGGCTCATGGCCAGGTCGTTTCGATGGATAAGAACCGGCCGGCCGCGATAGCCGAGAATACCTTCGATTTCGGAACTGTGCCTGCCGCGGATACGGCGCGCTTCCGAAGCAGCGTACCCCACCAGGCCCCGGGCAAGCTCCGACCCGTCGGGCCCCTCGATCAGCACCGCGTCGCCCCGATCGAAATCCCCGCTCACCTCGGACACGCCGGCGGGCAGCAGGCTCTTGCCGGCGAGCAGAGCCGCCACGGCGCCGGCATCGATGCGCACCACGCCCCGCGGTTCCAGGCTGCCGGCAATCCATTGCTTGCGCACGCCGGACGGGCTGCCGCCGGCCACGAACCAGGTGCACCGGGCCCCGTCCTCCAGCGCCGCCACGGGAGACGCGCCGCGGCCATTGAGGATGGCCATGTGACACCCGGCCGCCACGGCGATACGCGCGGCGGTGAGCTTTGTGACCATGCCGCCGGATCCGAAATCCGTGGACGAATCCCGCGCCATCGCGCGGATCCGGCCGTCGATCTCGGTGACCTCCGGAATGTGCTCCGCACCGTCCTCCTGCCTCGGGTCCGCGCTGTAAAGCCCGTCCACGTCGGAGAGCAGCAGCAGGCAGTCAGCGCTGACCATCTGGGCCACGCGGGCCGCCAGGCGATCGTTGTCGCCGTAGCGAATCTCCGCGGTGGCCACGGTGTCGTTTTCGTTGATGACCGGCACGGCGCCCAGCTTCAGCAGGGTTTCCAGCGTGCCCCGGCCGTTCAGGTAACGGCGACGCTGCTCGGTGTCCTCGAGTGTCAGCAAGACCTGGGCGACCGGAATCTCGTGCCGGCCCAGGGCATCCTGCCAGGCGTGGGCGAGACGAATCTGTCCGGCCGCGGCCGCGGCCTGGCTTTCGTCCAGACGCAGGGGGCCGGCGGCCAGGCCCAGATGGCGTCGGCCAAGGGCGATAGCGCCGGATGACACGAGCAAGACTTCCTGGCCGCGTTCGCGCAGACGCACAACGTCCGCCACGAGGCCATCGAACCACTCGTTGTTGAGACTGCCGTTGGCGGGGTCGACCAGCAGCGCCGAGCCGATCTTGATGACCACGCGCCGGGCCGCCAGCAGACGTCCGGCGGCGCCGACGTCAGGAGCCGCGGTGTCAGCGGAACTGGAGACAGCCTTGTTCACGAGGCCAATATGACCTGCACTGCAGCATGCGCACAAGTTCCTTCGGACTCACGCGGGCATGGGCGATTGTCTGCCCGGATCCGAAGATCTTCGACGCTGGCCGGATCCTGCGCCGGGGCGGCATGGCCGGCCCCGGCGCACAGGCCGCTAGGGAGCCGCCGGCGGCTCGATGCCGATGAGCTCGACTTCAAAGTTCAGCGCCGCGCCCGGCTTGATGTCGGCACCGGCGCCCTGGTCGCCATAGGCAATGTCCGACGGGCAGATCAGCCGAGCCTTGCCGCCCACTTTCATCTTCTGCACGCCCTCGGTCCAGCAGGGAATCACGCCGTCGAGCGGGAAGCTGATCGGCTCGCCCCGATCCACCGAGCTGTCGAACACTTTGCCGTCGCGCAGAGTGCCATGATAGTGGACCTTCACGGTGTCGGTGGCCGCCGGGTTCGGGCCGCTGCCTTCCTCGAGCTCGATGTAGACAAGCCCGCTGGGGGTTACCTGGGCGCCCTGGGTTTCGGCCATTTTCGACACATAGGCTGCGGCGGCTTCCTTTTCCGCGCTGGCCCCGGCAGCGATACGCGCCTGGGCGAAGCCCTGAATCATCGGCCCGTAGGTATCGATGTCTACCGCGGGATCGGCGCCGGTCGCACCGGCGGTCAGGCCTGCCGCCACCATGCCGGCTTCCTTGTCGGACAGGTTCAGCGAGCCCAGGTCCCTGGCCATCAGCAGACCGAGGGCATAGAGCGTTTTTTCGTCGTCCGTCGAAGGACTGGCGGCCAGCGCGTTTCCGGCGGACAGGACGAGGGTCGCCGCAACAGCGGCAGAAATCAGTCGGTGCATGGGAATATCCGTAGGGAAAAGAACGCCTAGCCTATCGAAATCGCGGGATCGGGGCCATCCTTCGCACCGTCGACTCGGGACGGCCCGCTTGTGATTGCGGCGGGATCTTCTATGGTTTTTGCATGCCCCTCCCGATCGCTTCACGTGCGACAGCGCAGGGCAGGATGCTTCCGGCGACTCCCCGTTCCGCCCGTCCGGCGCGGCACGGGCCCTACACGCCCCCACGGGCAAGCGGGCTTTCGTGGCCCTTCAGTGCTTCCGGTTGCCGTTCGCGGCTGCTTGCCTGGCGCTCGACTTCTCGGGCGAACGCCCACGAGCCGCCGTGCCGGGGCCGGATCTACAGGTGACAAACATGTTCGAACCCATGCGTAACCACATTGCCGCCGTCCGCAGCCAGCCCGATTCCGGTGCCGCCCTGCGCCAGCGGGTCGGTGAAATCCTGGGCGATCCCGATCACCCGCAGATCGACCAGGTGGAGCAGGCGGTCAACAACTCCATTGACGCCATCCCGGTCATCCTCGAGCAGATGTCCGCCAGCGCCCAGCAGGCAGGCATCGCGCACCTCATCGCGCCGCTGTTCCAGCAGGTCGTGCATTACTTCCTCAACGGCAACGACATGATTCCCGACCATGCCGGTACGATCGGGCTCGTGGATGACGCCTACCTCGTGCACGCGTTCCTGTCCCAGGTAAACACCGCCTACCAGGCGAATACCGGCCGGCCGCTGCTGATGTTCGATCCGGCTCCAACCCTGCAGGTGCTGGGCGGGATCGCCGGGCCCCAGGTCAGCGGTCAACTCAACCAGGCCGTGATCCAGGGCGTTGCCCAGGCGGTGGAGCAATCCCAGTACGAGCAGCTCACCCAGTGGAAACAGACGCTCTCACCCACCGGCGGTCCCGGCGCCTGGGGCGGCACGTGGGAAGACGAAATGGCACGCGTTGGCGCCGAGTGCGGGATCTCGATCAACTGGTAGCGTGGCGGTGACCACGGCTGTCAGGAGGGGATTCGAGATCCGGCGGGTAAACCACCGTGACAGGGCCACGGCGGAGGTCCTGACCGAGGTGATGCATGCGGCGTACCGGCTCGAGGCGCGGAAGCTCGGCGTGGACACATTCCCGCCGCTGGCTCGCGGCCCCGACGACGTGGCGGCATCGGCAAACGATTTCTACGCGAGCTTCGGCCCGGGCGGGCTGCTGGGCGTGCTCGAAATCGAACCCGACCCTGCGGAGTCCGCCGCAACGATTGCTTCTCTGGCCGTGCTGCCGGAACACGCGGCTCATGGCCACGGCACCGCGCTGGTCGAGTTCGCCATCGCCCTGCCCTTTGCGCTGCTGCGGGTGTCCACGGGCACCCACAACGAACCGGCACTCAAGCTCTACGAGCGCGCGGGATTCGTGGCCCGGGACTGGGAGTCCAGCCCCGAAGGCATTCGGCGGGTCAGGCTGGAACGGCGCGCGTAGATCTCAGGACCGGGGCCCGGCGCGGAGGGCGCCCGCCTAGGGATAGGTGCCGCGAATCGGGTAATCGTTCTGGCGGATCCACTCCAGGCCGGAGGTCAGCGCCTCGGGTTCCGGACGGACGAACGGATTGTTGGAGATGTCCACCACCTGCACGCCGCCGGCGTCGTTGATCACGAACAAGCCCGGCTCCGGGAAGGGGTGGTCGGTCTCCTGCGCCGAGCGGGGATACGAAACGTACAGGCCCAGGGCCTGCATCTGCTCGATGCTCAGTCCGTGGAACAGCGGATAGCTCACCTCGAGACGCTCCAGGTGCTCCTTGAGCTGCTCGCCGCTGTCCCCGGACACGGCGCCCAGATCCACGCCGATGTCCGCCAGGCGGCCGACGAAATTCTCGAGATTATTCAGGTACTTCGTGCACAAGGGACAGTGCCGGCCGCGATAGACGACAAGCATTTTCCAGTCCGCGCCCCCCGACGGCCTGCTGATGTCCACCGCCTCGCCATCGAGCGAGGTCACCGTCAGGGAGGGAAAAACCGAACCGGCCTCGATCTTGTTGCGCTTCATCTTGCTTCTCCGCTGCACTATCGGGTAACAACAGCGACCACTGCCGGCCCTTGTCTCCGGCCGTCGCACTCAGCTCAGCATAGACGCCATTTCCGATGGCACCGGAATCGGCGCGGCGAGCAGGATCTGTGCATAGGTCTTGCCCTGGGGGTCGTTGCGCAGGCTGGCCACGCCGCCGCCGCCCAGGGTGTCGTGCAGCACGAAGTTGATGGCCGCGCTCCCGGGCAGCCAGTAGCGTGCGACCGCGCCCTCCAGAAAGTGTGCGAACCGGTCCGCGACCGCATCTTCGGTCAGGGCACGCCAGATCCATGGCAGGTAGGCCGGGTCCCGGGCGAGGACGCCGATATTTGCCCGGTTGCCCTTGTCGCCGCTGCGCGCGACCGCCAGGCGTATCAGCGGCACGTCGACGAGATCCTCTTCATTGGCGGTTGGCAGCGGCGGCTCACCGGGCTCGGGACCTTCCGCTGAGCTCCTGGGCCCCGGCGAATCCGGGTCCGGCAGGACAGCGGTGACCCGGTCGTCGATGACGACTCTTGCCCGCACCCGGTCTTTCGGAAGGAGAAACGAAAACAGGCGGACCAACGGCTGGGGTTTGGGCCGGCCGGCATTGAACATCGACAGGCCGGCCGGCGTGGCCAGCGCCAGCCCGGTCACTTCCTTGATGAACAGGGCCACGCCGCGTGGGTCCGGATGCTTCGCGGCCAGCTTCAATACCACCTCACGGGCGGCCAGCCCCGATGCATGGCTACCGTACTGATCCTCCGCCCCCAGGACCTCGACGCTGGTCTCGGTCAGCCCGGCCCATCCGGCAGCCGCCAGCGCCCGGCCCGTTCGGGTCAGCGCCGCGGCGGCATAAGTTCGCGCCTTGGCGACGGCCTCGAAGCCGGTAAAGCTCAGGAGCATGCCGGCGCGATACCCGTCCAGCCACGTCACCGAGACCTTGCACGTGTCCGTGGAGGGCCGGCCGCGCGCGCCGGAGACCTCGACACGGTCTTCCCCGGCCTGCACCAGGCGGACCCGGGAAAAATCGCAGACCACGTCCGGCAAGACGTAGGCGCCGGGGTCTTCGATCTCGTACAGGAGCTGTTCGCCAACCATCAGCGGCGTGACCGCTCCGCCGGTCCCCGCCGGTTTGGTAATGATCAGGCGTCCGTCCTCCGCCACCTCCGCGATCGGGTAGCCGATGCCGGCAAGGCCCGCGGCGACGTCCCGCCAGTCGGTGGCGTTGCCGCCGGTGGCCTGGGGGCCGCATTCCAGCAAATGGCCCGCCAGCGACCCCGCCGCCAGCCGGTCCCAGTCGTCCCAGGACCAGTCAAACGCGTGCAGGCACGCGGCAAGCGTCAGCGCACTGTCGGCGCAGCGGCCGGTAATGACGATGTCCGCGCCCTGCGCGAGGGCCGCCGCCACGGGCCGGGCGCCGAGATAGGCGTTGATGCTCGCGACCCGCTCCGGATCCGGGAACGGAGCGCCCGAGAACATCTCGGTGATGCCTTCCTCGGCCAGGTCCTGGCGCGACTCCAACAGATCATCTCCGGTAACCACGGCCACCTTCAGGTCCGCGCCGGATGCCGCAAGCAGCTGTTCGACCGCCGCTGCACACGCCCGGGGATTGACGCCGCCGGCGTTTGACAGGACCTTGACCCCCTGATCCGCAATCGCTTCGAGATTGCGCCCGATTGCCTGGGTCACGAAGTCCGTCGCATACCCCTGACCCGGATCCCTGGCCCGCGCCCGGGCCATGATCGACAGGGTGATCTCGGCCAGGTAGTCGTACACCAGGAAGTCGATAGCACCGTCCGCGAGCAGCTGCGGGGTGGCCAGGCTCGACTCCCCCCAGTATCCGCAGGCACCACCGATGCGGATCGTGCGCCCGGATGATTCATGGCTGTTCATGGCGCCATTATCCACGCGCCGGGGGGCCCGGACTTTTCCGGCGCCGCGAACGGCGGGAGGATTGCGGGCAACCGATGACGCCGCCGGTGTACCATTTCGCTTATTCCAGGGTCCGGGACCGTGCCGTCCTGCGGCGTCACGAAACCGACCAGCGAAGGCGAGGACCGGCCATGAGCGAAGCCTATCTGCGTGATTACTACGCCTCCTGGGGCACGGGAGATCCCGACCGGGTGGCGGCGTTCTTTGCGGAGGCTGCCACGTTCGAGGACCTCGCCTTCGAAGCCACCTTCGAAGGGCCAGCCGGTGTTCGCGAGTTCGCGAAGCTCACCTACACAGGCGTTCCCGACTTCCGGGTCGAGCCGGTGCGCATCGTCATTGATGGAACCTCAGCGGCGGCGGCCTGGGAAATGACCGGCACGCACCGCGGCGATCTGCCTGGGCTGCCGGCCACCGGCAAGCCGTTCCGGGTGCGCGCAAGTTCGCTCATCCGTTTCGGGGAGGCCCGCATCGTCGAAATGGTGGACTACTGGAACCCGGTGCAGTTCCAGCGGCAGGTGGGCCTTGTCTAGGTGGATTGCAGGCAAGGAAAGAGTCCGGTGGCGGGCCGTGATCGCGGCGCCGGCGCGGTCTCGGAGCGGCGTTTCGGCGGCTGATCGGCTTCGGCGTGGATCCTGAGCTGTTCCAGACCTTCGGCATGGTGCTCGCCGGGTCCGGCGCGGTGGCCGCCATATCCTGGACCGTGCTGCTCCTGCAGGCCTATTTTCACGACCGCCGCATTGCCCTGGTCGGTCTGTTCGGGTCCATGCTGGCGGCCCTGGTCTACGTGTTTCTTCAGGATGCCGGCAAGATCATCGGCATGAGCGTCGGCGTGGCGGCTGCCGTGCTGTTCTCGCTCTACCTGCTGCGCCATATTCGCCGTCCCTCGGTATACCTCCCCGCCCTCACCCTGCTGGTCTCCTCGGCGCTGACGATCTGGGCGTACCGGTCCCTCGACGCCATGGTCTGATCACCGGGTCTGATCACCGGGTCTGATCACCGGGCCCGATCACCGCGGGCCGATCACCGCGGGCCGATCACAGTGCCTCAATCGCTTCAGGCCCGCGGGGCATTTCGGATAACGCCAAACCGGTCGGGATTAACGTCAAATAGGCCGATTGACCACCGCGCGATTCGGGTAGTCTCCTCCCCGCCGGCAAGGGAAAGCCGGCGTCGCGACGGGTCCAGGACGGATGCAACGACTCATGGCCATGGCAGTGCTCGGCGTCACCAGCGTGCGCGGCGCGCGGGCGGGAACGGTCCTGGCAGCACTGCCCGACGGTGCGTCTTATGCAGTAGTCCCGCCGGCGACACCGATTGCCGGAATCCTCGATCCTGCGCTCCATGCCGAACCGCGGATCTCCGGGACGCCAGCACCCGGCCGTGTTAGCGACCTTTCCGGCCCGCATCTCGGGCCGGGCAGCCGACCCGCGTTTCAAATCCGGGCACGGTCCCGCGACAAGACCAGGGGTCACCGGCAGCAGGTCTGCCAGCTCGTCCTGCCGGACGGAAACGCTCCCCACGTTGTCCCCGGCGTTGCCGGCAACGCGCGCTATCCGAGGGTGGCCGAGGAAATTCTGGGGCTGGGAATATCGCTGGAGATCGGCGCCCCGAAAACCCCGGGCGGGCTGATTCTCGCGCTCGCGGGGACCCCACGATGAACGACCCGCGCGATCCGGTACCGGCACACGAACAACAACAAAAGGAAGAGGCAGATATGGCCGTATGGGGACCGGGGCACTTCGAGAACGACGAAGCACAGGACTGGGCCGAAGGGCTCACCCAAGCCGGCGACGAGACAGCGCTGAAGCTGGTGCTGGAAGTCGTCACCCGTGAACGGGAACTGGCGTCGACGGAATGCGCCATCGCGATTGCGGCGGCGGAAATCGTGGCCGGCCTAAAGGGTCAGCCCTCCGATAGCCTGCCCGAATCCGTCAGGCACTGGCTGGCCCGCCACGCCAAACCGGTCAGCGACGAGATCGTGCGGCTGGCGCGCCATGCCGTGAACCGTGTGCGCTACGAGTCCGGGCTTCGGGACCTCTGGTCGGAGGTCGATGATTTCGACCGGTGGGAATCGGGGCTGTCCGGCCTCCTCGCCCGGCTGGAACGCATCTAGCGGCACACCGCCGCCATTTCCGCCGACGCCGGAGATCGTCAACGACTGGCAAGTGGACCAGCGGTGGCTTATAAGGCCGGGATCATGGCAAGACCCGCTCCCGCTCTCAACGGCGTTACGATTTCGCCCGCCATTCTCGGCTGCGGCGCCTTTGGCGGAATCGGCGGCGTAAGGGAGCTCATCGGCCAGGGCCTGGACCGTGATGCTGTCTTTGCGGCAATGGACGAAACCGCTTTTGCCCCTGCCTGAACTGCCGGTGTGGCACGATACGGCGGCGGCCCCGCTCGGCTTCATCGGGCCGCCTGCGAACTGGAACAACCTGGCCGAAAGGAGACTCTCATGGCCCAACGCTTGACCCGCATCGCTCCCTGGCAGGCCGGAAAGGTGCTCGCGTTCGTGTATGCGCTGCTCGGTGTACTCGTCTCGCTCCTGTCCCTGGCGGGATATTTCCTGGTTCCCGAGGAAATGGCGGACGAGGAACTCTCCGCGGGCGGCGCATTGGCGATGGCGGTTGCGCTGCCCTTCCTTTATGCCCTTGCCGGACTCTTGATCGGCCCCATTGTCGCCTGGCTCTACAATCTGTCGGCCCGCTGGACCGGCGGTCTCGAGCTCGAGTTCGCCGGCACCGATTCGGACGAGCTCACTGCGATCCCCGGGCAAGCGCCGCGGCGCGAGAATTCCTGAGGGACGGCTCCGGGCAGTCTGCGAAGGCCCGCGCCGACTATAGTTTCCGTGACGGACGCGGACCGAATCCTGCACCGGATATCCGACGATGGGGAGTTCTGACGATGCAGCCCGTGACCCGGACCCGTGACGAACTACTGGAAATTCCGGGCATCGGTCCGAGCATGGCGCGGGATCTGCACGATCTCGGCGTGCACGCGGTTGCCGATCTGGTCAGCCGGGACCCCGAGGCGATGTACGCTGCGTTGAGCCGTCTGCGCGGAGTGCGCATGGACCGCTGTGTGCTCTACGTGTTTCGCTGCGCCGTGCACTACTCAAAGACCAGCGCCCCCCGCGCAGAAGACCTGAAGTGGTGGAACTGGACCGACGACAAGCTGGCGGCGCGCAAACCAGGAGGACCGTGCAATGGGTGAGGTACTGGGGCTGGGCGGGATCTTTTTCAAATGCCGGAACAAGGACAAGCTGGTGGCCTGGTACCGGGAGTTTCTCGGATTTCCGGTAGCCGACTACGGCGGCGTGGACTTCGACCCCAAGGCTCTGCCGGAAAACGCCCTGGGCGTGTGGGGCGCCTTTGATGCCACGACAGAGTATTTCGCACCCTCTACGAAGGAGTTCATGTTCAACCTGGTCGTGGACAACGTGGAGGGTGTACTGGCCCGGGCAAAAGCCGGGGGAGCGGAAATCGTCGGTGAAGTCGAGGAATACGAGTACGGGCGGTTCGGCTGGTTCATGGACCCGGAAGGCAACAAGATCGAATTGTGGCAGCCCCCCGGCTGACCCGGGCCTTGGCGATCCCGGAGCCATGGACGGTACGGGGCCTGGCCCGAAGCATTCCGCGGCTCAGTGCGGACGGCGTGTCCCGCGCCGGAGAATTCCGGGATGCGATCAGGAGACCGCGCGATGGACAAGGTCAATCTCGCTGACAAGCTGAGCCGGATCGCGGACTACTGGTCGCCGCGGGTCGCGGGCGAACTCAACGGACAGCATGTCCGGCTGGCAAAACTCAAGGGCGAGTTCGTCTGGCACCACCACGAGCACGAAGACGAGCTGTTTCTCGTTGTGGCCGGAAATCTCGAGCTTCACCTGGAAGACCGGATTGTCCATCTGGGGCCCGGGGAGTTTTTCATCGTGCCCAAGGGGGTTTTCCACAGGCCCGTGGCACCGGACGAGGTGCATGTCCTGTTGCTGGAACCGGCCAGCACCCGCAACACCGGCAATCTCGTGAACGAACGCACCGTGGAGAATCCGGATCGGATCTGAGGGCAGCCGCTCGGCGATTGCGCCGGAAACACCGGTGAGCCCGTTGCGGCCCGCCGGCCTGGCGCCGAAGCCCCGACCGAGCGGCGGTAACCATGACGACATGACACGACCGCCGATCGCACGTAGGCTACAGATCCACCCGGCCTGACCTGCTTCGATGCCGAGAACCGCGACCTCCCACCCGTTTTTCATCGGCTTGCTGATCGCCGCCAGCGTTGCGTTTTTCGTGCTGTTGTCGGGTTTCTGGCAGCCGATCTTCTGGGCGGCGGTCATCGGCATCCTGTTTCGCCCGGTGCAGCGCTGGATGACCGACAAAGTGGGCGGACGGGAATCTCTCGCCGCGGTGCTGACCGTCATACTGATTTTTTTCACGGTGCTCGTGCCGGGCATGCTGGTGGCCTCGGCGGTGACGGCGGAGGCCACCGGCGTCTATCTGCGGATCCGCTCCGGCGAACTGGACGTCGGCGCGCTGGTCACCTGGATCCAGGACCTGCTGCCCCGGGCGAGCGCCAGGGCCGCGGAGTTCGGGGTCGACCTGAACATGTTGTCCGAGCGTCTGTCCGCCGCAGCGGTCAAGGGCAGCCAGTTCGTCGCGTCCCTGGCGCTGAGCGCCGGCCAGAACGTCGCGCGCGTCTTCGTGATGTTCTTTCTCATGCTCTACATGCTGTTTTTCATCCTCCGGGATGGCCCCGAGATCCTGGAACACCTGCATCGCGCGATTCCGTTGCCCGACGATCAGGAACGGCGCCTGTTTAACAAGTTTGCCGAAGTCTCCCGGGCCACCATCAAGGGCACCATCATCGTCGGCCTCGTTCAGGGCACGCTGGGCGGCCTCATGTTCTACTTCCTGGGCATCCAGGGGGCCGTGTTCTGGGGCGTCGTCATGGTGATCCTTTCGGTGCTGCCCGCCGTGGGCTCGGCCCTCGTATGGGGACCGGCGGCCGTCTACTTCCTGGCCACCGGATCGATCGTCAAGGGCCTGGTGCTGATCGGCTTCGGGGCTGGTGTCATCGGCCTGGCCGACAATATCCTCCGCCCCATCCTGGTGGGCCGGGACACGAAGATGCCCGACTATCTCATTCTGTTTTCCACGCTGGGTGGTCTGGGCCTGGTCGGGATCACCGGATTCGTTCTCGGCCCGGTCATAGCGGCGCTGTTCCTCGCCTGCTGGCAAATGTACGAGGAAGACCGCGGCGCGGTGCTGGTCGACGCGGACCCGCCGGCCACGGATCCGGAGACGCGTCAGGGATAGACGCGGCGCTCCTGCTGACAGGCGAAAGTGGACTAGACTCAGCGGGAGTCCTGGCCGAGCCTGGCCGCTCGTTTGCACAGAGGAGGAAAGCCGCTTGCCCTTCGGTACCGCCCGTCATCGCGCCGCCCCCGTTCTTTTGGTTTTGCTCGCCTTTGTGTCGGGCTGCGTCCAGCTGGAGCCCCGGCCCGAGCTGCCTGACCAGTTCGCCAGCCCGCTCGCTCAGACCTCGGAACTCGATGAACTGATTGCTCCCGCCGAAGACCGGCATGCCGGCCAGTCGGCGTTCAGGCTTCTGCCCGACGGGCTGGAAGCCTTTGCGGTGCGCTCGCGCAGCGCGCTGTTGGCCGGCCGCAGCCTGGACGTACAGACCTATATCTGGCACGCAGACCTGACCGGGATGTTTCTTGCCCATCGGATCCTCGAAGCCGCCGACCGCGGCGTTCGGGTGCGCCTGCTCCTTGACGACATGGACGCGCGCGCGAAAAACATCCACTTCGCCGCCCTCCACGCCCACCCGAACATTGAGGTGCGCATGTTCAATCCGTTTGCCTCCCGCGACGGCATTTTCGGATTCATCGGCGAAGGTCTGGGCAACTTCAACCGCATCAACCGGCGCATGCACAACAAGAGCTGGATTGCCGACAACCGCCTTGCTCTCGTGGGCGGAAGAAATCTCGGCGACGAGTACTTCGGGGCCAGCGAGGACGTCAACTTCGTGGACCTGGACTTCGTCATGGTGGGACCCATTGTTCGGGATGTCTCCGCCTCTTTCGACAAGTACTGGAACTCGCCGATCGCCTACCCCATGGACGTCCTGGACCCCGAGTCCGTTCGGCCCGAGGCCCTGCCCCCCCTGCGCGACGCCCTGGCGGACGCGGCGCGGGACGCCGCGGCCGGCCGCTACGGCGACGACCTGCGCGAAGACCAGGCGGTCCAGGCGCTGATGAACAACCGCCTGCCCATGGAATGGAGCGCCAGCTACGGGTTCGTTTCCGACGATCCGATGAAGGCGGCGGCCAAGAAGGCATCGCCGGAATCCTCGAACGTTTTGAAGGTCGTTGCGCCGACCCTGCGAGCGGCCGAGCGGGGGGCCAGCGTCATTTCGCCCTACTTCGTGCCCGGCGAGGAAGGCACTCAGTTTCTGGTCGACATTGCGAGGGACTCCCGGATCCGGGTGCTGACGAATTCCCTGGTGGCCAACGACGTGGCCGCGGTCCACGGAGGCTACTCCCGGTCGAGAAAAGCGCTGCTCGAAGGGGGCGTGGCGCTCTTCGAAATGAAACCCGTCGGCAACAAGGAGGTGCCCTCGAGCCTCAGGGGCTCGACGGGAGCCAGCCTGCATACCAAGGCGCTCGCGGTCGACGGCGAAGTGTTGTTCGTGGGCAGCTACAACCTGGACCCGCGATCGACGTCACTCAACTGCGAACAGGGAATCAAGGTGGAGAATCCGGCGCTCGCCGCGCAGCTCGAGGGACTGTTCGAGCGGCAGACCTCCGGTACCTACGCCTGGGCGGTCAGCCTGGAGGACGGCGATCTCCGCTGGACGGACGGCACCTGGACCTACGAGAAGGATCCCGAGGCTTCTGCGGGAAGGCGATTCCAGGCGTGGCTCGCCCGGGTACTGCACGTCGACTCGCAGCTCTAGACTGCGGCGGCGGGCATGATCCCGGCCCGGCCGCGAGAACTCGCATCCCGCCAGTGACGTGGCGTAAACCCTCCGGGCACGCT
Organism: Gammaproteobacteria bacterium; assembly: GCA_029287575.1. Taxonomy (GTDB): domain Bacteria; phylum Pseudomonadota; class Gammaproteobacteria; order Steroidobacterales; family XN24; genus JARFQW01. The sequence goes on from JARFQW010000020.1 coordinate 19,998, forward strand.
ATACCTTGAGCATCAAGTGCCGCGGCGCGTTGGCGGAGACCGGACCGGCAACCGCAGCCGGTGACCCGGGGCCCGAAGCGACCGTCGTCACCGGGAAAGCCGGCCACCATGGCCGACGGACTGCAACATGAGTGCGGCACTATGGGACGTTCGCGCCTTCTGGCTTGTAGCGGTCGCGCGAACGGTTTGAACTGACGGTTTTGGGTTCTTCAAACCAGAGGATGTTTTTATGGAAGGCCAGAGTCTGATCATGTTTCTCGTTATCGGAGCGCTCGCTGGCTGGCTCGCTGGCCAGCTCATGAAGGGCAGCGGTTTCGGCCTTGTCGGCAATATCATCGTCGGGATCATCGGCGCGATGATCGGCGGTTTTCTCTTCGGCATGCTCGGCATCTCGGCGGGCGGCCTTATCGGGTCGCTCATCACCGCCGTGATCGGTGCGGCAGTTCTGCTCTGGGTCGTCAGCCTGGTCAAGAAAGCCTAGACCGAGCCGCTCGGAACCTTGCCAGGGAGGCCCGGCTCGCCGGGCCTTTTTGGTTGGCGGCCGTTTGCGTTCACCGGCCGGGATCACGGCCCGGAGAAATGGAGGGCGGGAAGAAGCGCCAGATCCGTTCTCCGTGCCACGGCGAAGTAATTTCGGGCACAACACCAGGAGATCGCGGGCGCATCGTTGCGAGTATCATCGTCGGACGCGAATCAATCGTTCTATGGTCAACAGCCCGAGAAAACCCATGTCCTGCCTTCGGCCCGCTGCGGTCCTGCTGACGCTGATCGCTCCACTTGCTGGCGCCCAGGAAGCTCCAGCCCCCGTGGTAGTGGGCCTCGCCGAACAGGCGCCGGCGAGCAGCGAGCTGGTCCTCAGCGGTACCGCCACCGCCCGGCGTACATCCATGCTGTCGCCGCTGACAGACGGGCTGGTGGACGACATGCTGGTAGACGTGGGTGATCATGTGGACGCCGGACAGGTGATCGCCCGCCTGGACGCTGTCATCTCCCGCCACGAACTGGCGACCACCGAGGCCGCCCTGGCCGAGGGGCAGGCTCGTCTGGCGGATGCCGAACGGCGACGGGACGAGGCAGCCGAAGTGCATGCGAGAAACCTGATCGCCGAATCGACCTATGAATCCGCCGTTGCCGAAGCGGGAATACTCGCGGCCGATGTCCGCAGGCTGGAGGCGGAATTTGCGCGACAGCGCGAAATCGTTGCCCGGCACACGATCAAGGCCCCGTTCGCGGGGATCATCGCCGAAAAACTCGCGGAAACGGGTCAGTGGGTCCAGCGGGGCGACGCCGTGTTCCAGCTGGTGGATACGGATGTTCTTCGCGTCGACGTTCCCGTGCCCCAGAGCTACTACGGCGAACTGGCTTCCGGAACACCTGTCACGGTTCGCTTCGACGCGGCGCCGGCCAGCCCCATCGAAACCCGGCTGACCACCCGGGTTGGCGTGGGGGATCCGAGCGCCCGGACGTTCCTCGCGCGAATCGACGTCGATAACCGTGATCTGCGCTTCGCTCCGGGGATGTCGGCCCGGGTCGCTTTCAGACCGGGCGCGGCGGAGGGCGTTCAGGCCCTCCAGGTGCCCCGGGACGCCGTCGCTCGTCAGCCCGACGGCAGTCACCGGGTGTGGCGGGTGCGCGGCACCCAGGTTGAGCCCGTTGCGGTCCGTGTCGAGCGGTTCAGCGGCAGCGCCGCGGTTCTGGCCCCGGGCAGTATCAGCGCCGGTGACCAGGTCGTGATTCGCGGCAACGAAGGTCTCCGCCCCGACCAGGCCGTACGCATCGTGGAACCGGCATCCTGATGCTCTTCAAGCGAATCATCGAGAACCCGATCCTGGTCGCGGTCGTCATGCTGCTCGTGACCCTCATGGGCATCCTGGCCGTGCTCCGCGTGCCCGTGCAGCTCATTCCGGACCTGGATGTACGTGTCGTCACCATCGTCACCCGCTGGCCCGGGGCAACGCCGCAGGACGTGGAGCGGGAAATTCTGATCGAGCAGGAAGAATACCTGCGCACGATCTCCGGCATCGACCGGATCATTTCCCGAGCCTCCATGGGCCAGGCCGAGATCGAGCTCGAATTCCCGTTCGGAACGGACATCGAAGACGTGCTCCTGCGGGTCAACAACGCGCTGACCCAGGTGCCGGGGTATCCCGAGAACGTCGACGAACCCCGCATCATCGCCAATTCCTATTCAGATAACGCGTTCGTATTCTTCGGTATCTACCCGCTGCCGGGCAACGATGTCGACATCAACGAGTACTACGATTTCGTTGACGACAACGTTCGCGTGCCCGTATCCCGGGTCGAGGGGGTTTCCGACGCCGACCTGCGCGGCGGTGTGGAGCGCCAGGTCCGGATCTCGGTGGATCCGCGCAAGCTGGCCGAACGGGGTATATCGATTTCCGAGCTGCGCCAGGCCATACGGGCCCGCAACCGGGACGTGTCCGGCGGCGATCTCGATACCGGCAAGCGCCGCTACATCATGCGCACGATCGGGCGCTTCGAGGACGTGGAAGAAATCAATGAGCTGGTCGTGGCCCGCCGCGGCGACGCTCTCGTCAGATTGAAGGACGTGGGCCGGGCGGAGCTGGGATTCGCCGAGTCCCGTTCCCTGAGCTTCATGAACAACTCGCCGGTCCTGACGATGCGCATGCGCCGGGATCCCGGCTCGAACATCGTTGCCGTGCGCGACGCCATCATCGACAAGATGGCGGAACTCAACGAAACCGTGCTGGCCGACGTGGGCCTAACCAGCAAGATGTTCGTGGACGATGCCAAGTACGTCGAAGACGCGGTGGCCACGGTGCGGCAGAACCTGGTCCTGGGCGCGCTGCTGGCCACGCTCGTGCTGTTCCTCTTCCTTCGCTCATGGCGCACGACGCTCATTGGCGCCATCGGCATACCCATCTGCCTGGTGGCCGCGTTCCTCGGTCTTCTGATGACCGGGCGGACCATCAACGTCATCTCGCTGGCCGGGGTGGCCTTTGCCATCGGCATGACCCTGGACAACAGCATCGTGGTGCTGGAAAACATCCATCGCCACCGGGCCCGGGGCATGGACCGCGCGGAGGCCGCCCGGCTCGGGGTGAGCGAGGTCTGGAAGGCCGTGCTCGCCTCCACGCTGACCACGATCTTCGTGTTCGTCCCGGTCCTGTTCGTGCAGGAACAGGCGGGCCAGCTCTATTCCGATATTGCCGTGGCCATCGCGGCCTCCATCTTCATGTCGATGATTGTCGCGATCACCGTGGTGCCGGTGGGCGCCCGCTATCTGGGCGGGTTTTCCAGCGCGCCGGACGACGTCGGCGACGGGCGCATGAGCGAAGCCCTGACCCGGCGGATTCTCGGCGTCGTGGGGCGGACCAGCGGCAGCACCGCCGGTCAGGTCCTGACCATAGCGATCGCGCTGGCGGCGACGGCCGGCATCATCGCCTTTATGACGCCGAAAGCCGAGTACCTGCCGGAGGGTGAAGAACCCAAGGCCTTCGCCACGGCGTTCGCCCCCTCGGGCTACAACATCGACGAAGTCGGCGTTGTGGCGAAGCAGATCCGGGAGTTCGTCCAGCCCCATGTCGAGGCCGACCCCGGTCCGTTCGAAGCCGGGGAGACCGACTTTCCGCCCATCGAGGTTGCAATGCAGTTTTACGGGTCCAGCAGCATCTGGACGATCATGCCCACCATCGACCCCGGGCACATCGACGAGCTGATTGCGAGCTTCTCCGAAGAGCTGAAGCAGTATCCGGCCATGCGCAGCTTCGTGGCCCGGGGCTCGATTTTCTCGGGCAACTCCGGCGGCACCCGCAGTATCAACGTGGATGTAAGCGGGCCCGATATCGCCGAACTCTATGCCGCCGCCGAGGCCATCGCCCGGGAAGGCCGCACGGCCTTCGTTGAGCCGCAGGTGCGCTCCGAGCCCTCGGGACTCACTCTCGCCCAGCCCTTCCTGGAGATCCGCCCCGACTGGGAACGGGCAGCGGAGCTGGGCATCTCGGCGGCCGACCTGGGCTATTTCGTCTGGGCGTATTCCGACGGCGCGTACGTGGACGAGTTTTTTGTCGACGACGACAAGATCGACATGTTCCTCTACAGCACCTCCGGCACCATCGACCATCCCGAGGACATCGCCGGTCTGTTCCTGTATTCGGACGCCGGGACACCGGTTCCGCTGAGCGCGGTGGCCCGGGTCGAGGAAACCGCGAGCGTAAACAGTATCCGCAGGGTGGACAGCAAACGTACCGTCACCGTCTCCATCGTGCCGCCGCGCGATGTGCCCCTGGAAGTGGGCGTGGAAACGGTGCGCAACGACATCATCGCCGGGCTGAGGGAAAGCGGCGAGATCGGCCCGCGCATCACCACCCAGCTCAGCGGCGCGAGCGACCAGCTGGATGCGACCCGCGAGGCGCTGGCCGGCAATTTCCTGGTCGCGGTGCTGATCACCTACCTGTTGCTCGTGGCCATCCTGTCTCACTGGGGCTACCCCCTGCTGATCCTGACCACGGTGCCGGTGGGCATCAGCGGCGGGATTGCCGGGCTGTGGCTGTTGAACACCGTTGGCGCCCAGCTTCCGGCCATTGGCCTGGATCCGCTGCAGCAACCCTTCGACATGATCACGATGCTCGGCTTTTTGGTCCTCATCGGCACCGTCGTGAACAATCCCATCCTCATCGTCGAGCGTGCAGTGCGCAACGCGCGGGAAAAGGGCCTGGCGCCGACGGACGCGGTTCAGGAGGCCGTCGCGACCCGGCTGCGGCCGGTGCTGATGTCGACGATCACCACCGTGCTGGGCCTGTCGCCCCTGGTGTTCCTGCCGGGCGCAGGCACCGAGCTCTACCGGGGTCTGGGGGCGGTGGTTCTCTTCGGTATTCTGTACTCGGCGGTCGTCACG
>JARFQW010000105.1 GCA_029287575.1 Gammaproteobacteria bacterium
GCTCAGATCCGCGACGATCTTCTTCAGCTTCGCGTTTTCCTCGCGCAGCTGCCTGAGCTCACGCGCCTGGCCCGGCTCGAGACCGCCGTACTCCTTCTTCCAGCGATAAAATGTCTGCTCGGCAATGCCGAGCTTCCTGGCTATCTCCGCCGCCGGTGTGCCCAGTTCGTGCTGCTTAACCGCCGCAACGATCTGCTCCACCGAGTACCTCTTCCGCTTCATGACCAGACCTCCTCGCCAGGTTCAATCCTGCCAGAAAGTCTCAGTCCAAATGGCTCGATTTAGTGGGCTCCCCTCAAGGCATCCCCTTCCCCGGGGAAAAGAACCACAAACAGCTGGAATGTCTGCATGGAACTCCTATCCGCCTTCCGCTCCAATTGCAGAGTTCCAATTCAGGCGAGGCCCCAGGAATATTCTACAACTGCCTCAAATAGTGCTCTTACTTCCGCTGGAGGGGCGATGCAGATGGTTCGATATGCGTCCACAAGGGGGAGCCAGTCTTCGTAAGACGCCTGCCTGAGCCTGCTCCAGCGGGCGTTTTGCTCTCCGCGAAGTGCATGTCTTCAGGCAGGCACCTGCCCAGCCCGCCGGCTCCGTGGGTCGGCCGCCGGTTACGGCATACCGACACTCATCGGGACGGCCGTCACCGGCCGTTGACGGTGCACCCTGACGGAGCCGCGCACCGCCGCCCAACTCACGAGGATGTAACGAACGCCCGATTCCACCGGTCGCGCCGTATGGACGTAGCGATGGTCGGCGGGAAAGCAAGCCAGCAGTCCCGCTCGCGGCTGAACGCGAAATCCGAAATTCGGGAAATCCAGCTGGCCCCCTTTGAACTGGTCGTTCAGATAAATGATGACGCTCAAGTCCCGGTCCAACCCGCGCAGCCAGCGGCCGGTCCCGGGATCCCAGTTTTCCGCGTCAGCATGGGGCACGTAGTGGCCGCCTTTCGCGTAACGAAGCATTTCCGGGAATTCGAACCACTCGACCTGCAGGCCGTAGAATTTTTCCGCCTCCCGATAGGCGGACTCGATCACCGGCAGGACTTGAGCAGCGATACCCCGAATATCGATATGCTTCGACGAGCGCTGCGTCGTTTCCAGCCTCGTCGCCCTCGCCGCCATCTCCTCGAGGTCCTGCACCGTCGATTCGCGGCCTTCCTGCCGATCGGCAAAATCCGTCAGCATCGTGCGTGTCCGCGTACCTAAGAAATCACCCCGGATCATGATCCCGCGGGGTAATACGATCGGTCCGATCTGCTGGGCCGGCGGCTGATCCGAACAGTGCTGCTCGAATTGGCCGGGCGTCTGGATACGCTCGGCAAAATAGCCTCTGGCGTTGTAGCGGACGCCCGGCGAAAACCGGGAAACCACTTCGGCGAGGCCGGCTGTCGCCCGGCCCGAAGAAGGCTCGGCGGGCTCCTGCGTCAAACCGCCGCAACAGTGTTTGTACCTACGGCCACTGCCACACGGACAAGGCGCGTTTCTTCGGCTCTCTGACATGCCGCGACCGTCGTACAGCGCCTGCAATTTGTCAATAGCATGACCACGGCGACATCGCGTCGACTGTCTGGACAAGGGATCCTTCAATGACTGCGGCCACGGCCCCACGGGCCACGTGACCAACCCCGAATGATCAGACCCTTGAGCGGCACGACGAGTTGCCGAGACAAGCGATGGGGCAGGCCCGTATCTCCTGGAGGGCGCCGCGGCAGCCGGCGCCGGAACAGGCCATCGAATCCGGCGGCTGACCAGCCCATGGCTGGTGCCGGCGGAGCCTGCCATCTGCTCGAGTCCGGCAAGAACGCGGCGCACAGACCATCGGAGATGCCGCTGATCTCGGGAACCTCGCGAATCAGGCCGCAGAACCAGCGCCGTGCCGATTTCGAAACCGAACTGCCGGAGTGGTGCGAAGAAAGGCTGCCGGACGAGCGCTTGGATCGTTCAGGCTACACTGAGCTCCGGAACTGCTTGCAAGGATCATGGCCTGTGAGGCCAAACCTACCATGCCCAATCACCGACTGAGGCTACTGATAATCCCCGCTCTTGCGTTGGCGGCTCTGATGTATGTGCTGCCGCGCGCAACGGATCGGGACATGGCGTCGGCGGAGGCGGATCGACGCGGGTCAGCCGCGAACCGAATCCTCGTGGAGAAGACATTCGCCAACTATGAGGAATGCGACGAAACCGCCCAGGCCGCCGCACTGGAGCTGAAGGAGAAGGGCCTGAAAACAGCGCTGACCGCCCGAAACAAGACAGTGCAGACCACGCTATATAAGGTCTACTATCCTGACGGCTCGACGGACCAGATCATCTGCCGGGGCGAGCAACTCGTCCACGAAGCCCTCGACTAGCGGCTCGATCCCCAGCGCGCCCGATCCGCTTCACCAGACCGGATCGGGCACGAATTCCCCTTACAACCGTCAGCCAGATCGCGGCGATGGGATGCCGTGACGGCCGGGGCCGGGCCCTGTTCGAGCCGGACAACCCGTCTGTCAACGTGTCCGAGAACTATCGGGTTAATTGCCTTGGCTGTCACCTACCTGCGCGGGCGACTGATTTGATCTGCGTAGAGGCCTACCCGACCCTCGGGCAGGACTCGCGGCGGGCACTCCCGGCCCGCAGGCCGGAACTTGTATGCCTTCAGGAGCCGCACAAGACACGCGCACCAGGGCGGCAACGGATTGGCGAGCCTACGGCACCCTGCCGTCGCATTCACGGCGTGCAGTGCCCCGCCAACGCAGACGGGTTCGTCCGCGTGCATTGAGTTCCGCGGCGGGCGCCTACTGCACTGACTGCGCGGCTTTCGCCAGTAATCCGGTGTCCGGGTCCCAGATGTGGTCCAGCCGATCCTTGTTCATGGCGAACGTCTTGGCCTTGTAGGTCTCGAAGTGGCGGCGTGCTTCGTCCAGGTTGGCCGGGTCCCCCACGACGATGACGCCGGCCATCCCCATGACGTTGTGATAAAAGCAGTCGAACAGATAGACACCCTCCTGGCGGAGGGTCACCGTCATGGACTCGCCGTTCTCCACCTTCCAGTGTTCGGCGCCTTCGGGAATAAAGACCGACTGCGGTTTGTGCTCGAAGTGCGCCACGACGAAGGTCACGCTGTCCCCGGGCTCGACCTGAAGATAGTCGGGCTCGAAGAACATGGACTCGTAGTCTCGTTTGTCGATGCCGAGAATCTCGTGCTCTTCGGCCCAGGCGACAGGCACAAAGCAGACGGCGAGACAGACAAAGAACAGCGTAATCCTTTTCTCCCGCATTCCGGTTCTCCCGATGTCTGGTATCAACCGCAGGGTGTCTGTCCAGCCATCCTCACAGGTATTTCAGGCGCGCCCGTATGCTCTCGGGGGTCGAGGAGACGTCCCCGAGCCCGCCCTGCCCGTCCGATCCGACAATCACTCCGACCCCAGATACCGGGACCACTTGGTCGATCTGGAATCGCCCCTCGGTGCCGCGCAGGAAGCACTCCTCGTCGAAGAACAACTGGTCCCCGTCGGGGCCGATCTCATCGGCGATGACGGTGTCATAGCCGATCAGCGCGGCCAGATCAGCCCGATCGCTGACCTCCACGGCCTCGACGCTTTGTGTGCCCGGTCTGATTATGAGTGCCTTCATGGTCTGCTTCTCCTGATGTCCACGATTCCGGATCCCAGGCCGGCGGTACCAACTCTTCCCTCGGGCACTGCACGATCCGATCCCTGATTGCGGGATGTTTTCGACCGATCATGAGAAGCGGATCCCGCAGATGTTCCGATTCGGCCGCGGCCGACACAATCCACAGCCAAGGACTCCGCGTCTGGCTATTGCCAGATATCGACGTCGGTTCCCGTGGCCCGGATCCGGTTCGCGCGCTCCGTGAGGAACCGCTGAAAATCCGGCTCGTCGCGATAGGCGTCACTGGCCACGTAGTCGAACACCGACTGGGTGTGGAATGTCCGCAGCCAAGCCTCACTGCGAATCACTTCACTGCCCTCGGAAGAAAACAGAATGATAGTCGGTGCATAGGTGACATTGAGATCTCTCGCCCAGTCCCGGGCGTTGGTGGCCTTGCCCGAGGGGGTTATGACCTGGTCCGGGGACCACATGTCGAGCTGGATCGCATGGAACGAGTCGATCAGCTCGCGTGTGCCGGGGTCAGCCAGCGCCTCGGCATGAAGGCTGGCGCAGTTCGGGCACTGGCGCTGCTCGAAGAACACGGCAAGGGGCTTGCCGGACGAGCGGGCGGCTTCGAGGTCGTGGGGCGGCGGGGCAAAAAACCCCGCCTCGCTCAGGGCACCGGCGGAATCAGTGGGGAGCCGATTGGCAAGGTACTCCTGGTACCCGGACTGGTTCTCCAACCGGCCACCCACGTAGTCCAGCGCCGCTTCGAACTCCGCGGGCGGCACGTAGCCGTTCAGCCGCAGAACTGGCTGGCCCGATTCGTCGAGGAAGATCAGGGTCGGAGTGAACTGGATGTTCAGAGCACGGGCGAAGTCTTTCTCTGCAAAGGTCTCACCATCCACGGTGACTACCTGACGATTACCGCGGAGGTTCAGCGCCACCACATCGAAACCGGAACGAAGCTTGGCTTCAATCTGCTTCTGAGAGAGATTCCGGGTCACCAGGGCATTGCAGTAGGGGCAGTCGTCCTGGTGGAAAAAGATTACCACTCGCTTACCGTCGGCGGCTGCTTCCTCCACGTCGTCGGCAAACTCCAGGAAACTGCTCTTGAACCAGTCCGGATATGTGGTCTCCGTGCCGCCAAGAAACTGGCCTGTCGGAGGCGCCGCCCCCGCGCTCGAAAAGACCAGCAGTGTGCCGAGGACGGCCAGTCCGGGGCCGCAAGCGAGAATCCGCGAATTCATGTTTCTGCCCCCCATCCGATCGCCGGGCGCACCAGTTGCGGTGCACTGTTCCAGCCACGGCAATTGTACGCGCCGACAGCCCAATAATGGCTCCCGTATAGCGGGGACAGTTCACCTAACCCATTTAGGTGAACTGTCCCCCGAACTCGCGCCCGTCCTTTAGGCCCGAAATTACGGGGACAGTGCACTTAACCCAATTAAGTGAACTGTCCCCGTTTATCGCGCGATCATGTGCCGATGGGGGAACCGTTAAACTGTGTGTAATCCCACTCACGGCCGTCCCCATGTCGCAATCCCCTGGTCGCATCGGTTTTGTCAGTCTCGGCTGTCCGAAAGCCCTCGTCGACTCCGAGAGAATCCTGACCCGGCTGCGGGCCGAGGGCTACGAGACCGTCGGCACGTACGAGGGCGCCGATCTCGTCGTGGTCAACACCTGCGGCTTTATCGACGAGGCCGTGGAGGAAAGTCTGGACGCCATCGGCGAGGCCATGAACGAGAACGGCCGGGTCGTGGTTACCGGCTGCCTCGGGGCGCGGCCGGAAACCATCACCGAGAAGTTTCCCGACGTGCTCCACGTCAGCGGACCCCAGGCCTATGAGGCTGTCGTCGGCGCGGTACACGACCACGTGGCGCCGCCCCACGATCCGTTTCTGGATCTCGTGCCGCCCCAGGGCGTGAAGCTCACACCACGGCATTACGCCTATCTCAAGATCAGCGAGGGCTGCAACCACAAATGCAGCTTTTGCATTATTCCGTCAATGCGCGGACGCCTTGCCAGCCGGCCGGTCGACGAGGTGCTCGGCGAGGCCGAGCGTCTGGTGCAGGCGGGTGTCCGTGAATTGCTGGTCATCTCCCAGGACACGAGCGCCTACGGCGCGGATCTGAAGTTCGCGTCGGCATCCTGGCGGGGAATCGAACGTCCCAGCCGCTTCCGCGACCTGTGTGCGGGCCTGGGCGAACTCGGCGCCTGGGTCCGCTTGCACTACGTGTATCCCTATCCCCACGTCGACGACGTTGTCCCGCTCATGGCAGATGGCCGGATCCTGCCCTACCTGGATGTGCCGTTTCAGCACGCCAGCCCCGACATTCTCAAGGCGATGCGGCGACCCGCCCACGCCGAGGACACGCTCGCCCGGATTCGCACATGGCGCTCGATCTGCCCTGACCTGACCCTGCGCAGCACGTTCATCGTCGGATTTCCCGGCGAGACGGAACGAGATTTCCTGATCCTGCTGGACTGGCTCGAAGAAGCCCAGATCGACAGGGTGGGCTGCTTTCAGTATTCGCCGGTCAGCGGCGCCGCCGCCAACCAGCTCGCCGACCCGGTACCCGAGGATGTGAAAGAGGACCGCTGGCATCGCTTCATGGCGGTGGCCCAGCGGATCAGCAGGGACCGGCTTGCCACCCGGGTGGGCCGGATCATGCCGGTGATGATCGACGGAGTGGACGACAATGGCCGTCTGGCTGGCCGCTCGGCCGGAGATGCCCCGGAGATCGACGGCCGGGTCACGGTTTCCGGTGCTGACGTGCCGCCCGGCTGCGTTGTTCCGGTCCGGATTACCGGCTCGGATGACTACGACTTGTACGGCGAGATTGCGGAGACTCAGTCCGAAGACGAGTAAGCCGGAATCCCGGCCATGCCGCGTTGCCCCTCAGGCGGGCCGGTTTCACCCCGGTCCGGCTCGACCACTGGTTTTTCTCGCCGCCCGATCGAGCTTCGGTCCGCCGGAACCACACCCCGGTAAATGACCCGGCACCAACCGGCCGTTGTTACGGATACGATCCGTGGCCAAGGAGAGACCTGTCAAGAAAAGGGCACCGGGACCCTCGGCCTTCCAACAGGCGCGCAGGCGATTCGACGCTGCAAGCGGCCCTCGGGTCCCGCAAACCGGTCGAAGTGAAACCGGGGAGCGGACCTAAGGATTCTGCGCCCGCCAGATGTCCTCGTTGGTGCGTGCCCGGAAGAGGTAGTCGAACCCGATCATGAACACATTCACGTCGTAGTCGGGACTGTTCTCGCCGAAGGTCAGCACCTGCAGCATCGTGTCCGGATTCACACCGTCCACCGACCAGTCATCGGTGTCCAGCTTTTCGTAACGCCAGCCGCCGCGCAGACGCATGCGGTCGTTTAAGGCATATCCGACTTCCAGATTCGTCGAATGCAGGGTGCTGTTGAAGTCAGGGAAGCTGTCGTTCTGTCCCTGGTTGGTGATATCCGTCGCACCTTCGCTGTCCGAGTACACGTAATCCAGGCGGACGTCCCAGCGGTCAAAGAACTCGTCGAAATACAGGCCGGCCCCGGCACTCTGGGTCGTGTCCCGGTTCTTGGCCTGCCAGTTGGGGGGCGCTGTGTTCGGACTCGACGCACTCTGGGCGCCCCGCTGGCGGGACTTGTAGCGGTCCTGAGCCACGAACGCATAGGTGGAAATGCGCTCGCGAAGCTGAACGTTCAGGTCCACGGTGAAGTTCTCGTAGTCCGCGGACACCAGACCCACATCGGAGTTGTCGTAGTCGTCATCCGCCTGCTCGAATCGTGCGGACAGGCCGGAGCGGTCGGTGACCTGCCAGTCGAAGAACACTTCGACGGCGTCCCGGTCCCGATTGGCCAGGTTGTACTTGCGCAACAGCGGATTGTTCGGCGGCTGCAGCGCGGCGATATCCTGGTAGTTGTTATGGTCCCGATCGGAAAACGCCATCTTGGCGCCGAGACTGAATGAATCACTGGCCCGCGCACGAATCTTGCCCCAGATCGTGTCCTCCTCGGTCTCGTCGACGCTCTGCTCCGAGAACTCTTCCTTCTCCCGGTCCCAGCCGATCCAGCCCCGCGTGCCGCGGCCGAACCGGTAATCCGCCGACGCACCCCATTTCGTGCGCTCGAAATCGTAAATCAGATTGGTCTGCGCCGGTCGAGGCGCCACGTCGGCCTGGACGATGTCATAGGACTCCCGAGAGGAGTCGTTGTCCCGATCGTCGTAGCGATACTTGGCCACCACGCGGAGCTTGGGCAGCGGCCGTGACACGATGTCCACGTTGTATTGGGTGGTGTCCACCTCACCGTCGAGATCCCCGCGCGGCAAGGCGGTACCGGCAAGCGCCGGATTGATCGTGTACGGCAGGAATGCGTCATCCTGCTCCATCTTGCCCATGGCCGCACGCAGGCTCGCGGTGGTGTTGAACGGCAGCTGAAAGCTTCCCGCGAGGTTGAACTGGTTGAACTTGTTGTCCGGCGCCAGGGCCATCTGGCCGCGGTCAGCGCCGGTAAACGCGTTCTCCCAGACGAGCCCCAGGTCGGAGCTGTTGAAATACGACCCGTAATAGCCGGCGCTGGCCTGCCAGCCGTCGCCTCCGTAGTGCACGGTCGCATCGACCTCGTGGGTGTCGTAGTCGACGGGCCTCACCAGCTCGGCGGAATTGGCGAGAAATGAGCCCCAGGTCACCGTGCCGCCATCCTTCTGCTCGTACGCATAATCCACCGCGTAGCGCAGCCTCGGTGACTGGATGAACTCCGCACGGGCGCCGAGCGTTTCCCGCGTAGTCTTGATGTCGACTCCACGCAGGCTGGCATCCAGCGCCGGGAAGTCCTGGGTGCTCCCGCCCCGCACCCAGCCATCGGCCAGACGCAGGTTTGCGCTTTCATTGCCCCGGTAGATCGTTTTGGGGTCTTCGTAGCCGTAGCGCGCCGGCAGTTCATCGTAGCTCAGGCCCACGCTCCAGCGGCCCTGGTGGCCGGCCTCGATGTCGATCCAGCGGGTGTCCAGGCCCAGGTCCCGGCCCTGAATGTCGTAGCCATAGCCGCTGTCACCGAAATACCGGAGATCGACGTTGGCGTTGCCGTAGCCGCCGTCCTCGTCCAGGCCGTTGTACTGGCCGTACTTGGACGACTCGTCGGACACCGACAGGGCCTCGGCTTCCGTGTTGCCGACCAGACCCTTGGCGAACGGGCACTGGCTGCAGGACCACCTGGAGGTATCCACGTCCGCCGCGGCTACCGGCAACGCGCTTACCGCGGCCGCCATCGTCACCAGAGAGATCGTCAAGAGCCGACGCGATGTCGCCGTGTTCATGCTCGCCTCCTCATCGCATCAGCGCCGCGCCGGACGGGTGGTTGGAGCCGTGCACCTGCATGTGGCAGTTCATGCAGTTGCCGGCCAGCAGATTGGGGTTCGCGGTCCCGTCCGGAAGGCCCGCGCTGGTGTAGGGCACGCTGGGATGGCCCGCTGGCGCATGGCAGCTCTGGCACAGCAGCGGCCCGCGCTTCTCCAGCATGCCCCGGTGGTTGGAGCCATGGGGCCGATGGCAGTTCGAACAATCATCGGGAACCGGCGCATGCTCCCAGAGGAACGGACCGCGCAGATCGGCGTGACAGGTGTAACAGGTCTCGTTGAGATTGGCTTTCACCAGCAGCGCATCGGTCATCGAACCGTGCGGGCTGTGGCAGCCGGTACATGCCATCTGTCCCTCGCGGACCGGGTGTGAGGCGAACTTCAGAAAGTCGCCGCGCACGTTCTGATGGCACTCGTAGCAGACCGCCGGCTGGGTCACGTCCGAGGCAACCGGGTCCCTGGCAATGTGCACTTCATGGCATCCGGCACAGGACACTTCGTCGGAACCATGGGGGCTGGCGTCCCAGGCAACGCCCACGTGTGTTTCGTGACATCCCAGGCACATGTCGTTCTGAACCTGGACCGGCGCGATTTCTCCTTCGCCGAAGTTGATCATGTGGGGCCGGGATTCCCCGCGCTTGACGCGACCGGTATGGGCGCCACCGGGGCCATGACAGGCTTCACACTGCAGCTGGCCGGCTCCGAACGGGGAACGTTCGTCGGCGGGCTGGCCGTGGGCGGTGAGAAACATCGCATCCAGTTGGAACCCGGGCTCGTTGCCGTGACAGCCGTAACAGGTATCGGCACCGGCACGGCTGTACCCGATCTCCTCCGGGTCGGCCTCCCAGGCGTTCTGCGCCGGCGCCGCGGCAGTTGCCGCCGCCCAAAGGATCAGTGCCAGCGCGCTTCGGCGAACTGCCGTCATCCGGTGCCCTCCCATCGGCATCTTCTGTTTCGTCACTCCATGCCCTTTGTCGTACATGAGGCGGGCCGGGTCAAGCCCGGCCCGCCTCACCGACCTCATCCTTCCGTTTCCCGGCTGTACTCAGCGCTCACTCCAGATCGACGTTATGCGCCTCCGCAACGTCCGCAATGCTTCCCGGGCCGTGACAGACACCACAGGCCTCCTGTCCTACCGGCGGATTGCCGATTTCACCCTTGAGCGCATCAACCTGGCCACCGTTCTGCTGCATGTGGGCCAAGGCCTGGCTGTCCATATGGCAGGTGGAACACGCGAATGTCGTGGCCGTGGTCGCCAGGTCGTCGGTCCACACCGCACTGTCTGCCCCGCCGCTGGTGCTCACTGCACGGGCGGTGCCGCGGGCCTGGTAGAAGCTGTCGTCAAGATGACATGCCGTGCAGTTGGAGATCCGCCCCGGGTAAGTCACTTCCTCGAATTTCCCCTGGGCCGCATGGATGGCATGGCCGAGATACAGCAGGGAAATCGATGTGCCCCCACTGCTGGAGGCATCGGCGTTGTGGCAGGTCAGACAGGTGGGTATGTCGTCGTTGCGGTTACCGCCGTGGAAGCTGAGGTACTCGTGACAGCTGTCGCAGCGCACGATGTCCACGACCTCTTCCCGCTCCGAAGCCGGGAAGAACGTGACGGATCTCGCATAGGCCCGCACGCCGTCCACGTCCGGCCGGGAACCCAGTGACACGCCCAGATCGCCGGTGTAGTCCGTCGGCAGCGGGATCGGCGACAGTACCGAGAGACTGCCGTCGGCATTGGGCGTTCCGTTGGCCTTGATGTCGGCGAGCCGCAGACGGATGGGCTGACCGTTGCCCGACGGCACGGAATTACCCAGCTCGTCGCCGTTGTAGTAGTCCGCGGTCGTCCACGCCATGTAAATGTCCATGCCGGCGTTATCGCCAAACTCCGGATCGTTGAGAATGTCGTAGGCCGTGTCGTCCTCCGGGTTCGTGACCCGGATGGTGACCGTGGGCGTCTCACCGGGGCCTGTGTTCTCCGCACTCAGAATCTCCAGCGCGAACAGACCCTCGCCCAGCTCGCGGGACAGGCGGTCGCTCTTCTGGTGGACTTCCAGGTTGGACACAAAGCCGGCGGACCCGTGACAGTTGGTGCACGACCCGCTCGGGACCTCCGCACCCGTCGGCCCGTTTTCGCCCACGTGCAGGTAGCTGTAGGAAGAGATGCCGGTCACCGGATCGGGATCCGTGGATTTCAGGCCGCTCACGTGGCAGCCGCCACAGGCCTCGGCGGTCGCCGTTTCCAGCCATGCATCGCCGTCCGGGGTCTCTTCGGAGGCCTCATGGCAGTTCTCGCAGTAGAGCGTCGTCTGGGGATACGTGACCTCGGAAAAATCGTCGGGGGGCGCATTAAAATTCTCGCCGAAGCCATAGACGATATAGCTGTATTCCCCTTCGGTGGTTTCCTGGTCGCTGCGCACCGCGGACGCATGCAAGGCATGGCTCATGTGCGCCATGTCGAGGAGCTCACCGAAATCCTGGTCCCGGGTGCCTGGACTGTGGCAGGTCACGCAGTAGTCCGCGGTAAAGCGCCCGCCCCCGTGAAACGCCAGGCGGTCGTGACAGCTATTGCAGCTCGCCGTCTCGGCGATCGACTTGTCTCCCGTGCCCACACCGCCGTCAGGAACGAAGTCCAGTGTCGGGTTGTCCGGATTCAGCGCCGAGGCCTCCTCGAAACGCACTTCGCACCCTGCCCGGTGGGTCAGGCCCGGCTCGTAAGCGACCTCCACGGGCTCGGTGACGTTGGTGATATCCGTGGTGTAGGTGAATGTGTACGTTCCGTCCCCGTTATCAGCGAGAGTTCCGCCCTCGGCCTCGGCCTGAAGCGCCTGCTCCAGGAGGTTCGGACTCTGGGTTCCCTCGCGTGCGACTTCGATGTCGTTGATATAGCTCTGCCAGCGCGACGGAAAACCGTTTGCCGCCGGCATCAGCTTGTTCATCGTACAGCTGATACTCGCCGCGGCTCCCAGGTTGCTGAGGCCGTTGCCGGCGCTGTCCGTCAGGCTGAGCTCCAGAACCGGAGGGCTGGCAACGGATGCCTCCGTGATCTCGAGCACAACGGGCTCGCCCTGAGCCAGCAGCCGCTCGATGGCAATGGGGTTGCCCAGATCGTTGCCCGCGTCGATCAACGGCGAGCGGCAGTCGTTCACGTCGACGACACCGTCGCCGTTCGTGTCCTCGTCGGGAAGATCGCCGACGCCGTTGTTGTTGAGGTCCCAGCAGGCCTGCCCAAAGGAGCCCTGCGGGCCCGCCGGCCCCGGGGCGCCGTCGTTGCCGTCGTCGCCCTCACAGCCCGCCAGCGCCAGCGCCATCACGGCTACGCCCACTAGCGAAGGACCGCGTCCGATAAACCATCCAGTCATCTGATCTCCCCCAATTGCACGGCGCGCGGCCATCGGGCCGGGCAGTCTACGGCAGGTCCTATTGCACGAGATCGCGGGATCGGTCGATATAGCGGTTTCTACCTACAAGCCCGGTAACAAGGGGAACACAGGCAGTCGGGACCGTTGAACGGACTTTGACGCAAGCTCTACGGCTACAAACACGTTCGATCGTTGGCCACAACGAAACAGGGCCGGGAAACTCCCGGCCCTGCATCTTGGCTCCCTTGCCGACGGCAGGGGCCCTCGCGGGGCCCCTCCGCCCTTGTCTCAGTCCGCTACACCGTGCGCGACCCCAACGTCGGCAATACCGCCCGGGCCGTGGCAGGTACCACAGGACTCGGTGGTCGCCGGCGTGCTGCCCAGGTCGCCCTTGAGCACGGCTTCCACAGTCGCCGGATCGCCGTCCGCTATGTAGCCGCCGTTCTGCTGCATATGGGCTGCGG
>JARFQW010000205.1 GCA_029287575.1 Gammaproteobacteria bacterium
GTTCCAGCCGCTGGTGAGGTTGATGGCCCAGCGGCCGTCGCTGATGTTGGCCAGGGTCGCCCCCCACTTGGCGATGACCGTGGGTTCGAAGAACCCGGGGTGCACGGCGGTGACCAGCTGCAGCTTTGCGGTGTGGGCGGCGAACCACGCGGTCATGGCCAGGCAGTCCAGGGAAGAGCCTTCGATCTCCCTGCCGCTGCCCCACCAGCGCTGGGGGATGAGCAGGTGGGAGATGCCGAGATCTTCGACCCGTTGCACGTAACCCTGCAGCAGCTCGCGCAGGGCGGCACCGGTGGGCGCCTGCCGCTGGGGCACGTCGCCGGTCAGAATGCTGGTGCCTTGAAACGTGGTGGGCGCCCAGGTGCAGGTCAGCAACTCAGTCTCCTCCCGTCGAGGCGGCCTCACACTGTGGCGCCAGCGTTTTCAGATCCACGCCGCCGATCCAGCGGAACGAGCGCCGATAAAGGTCGCAGCGTTCCGCCTCGCTGTCGACGTCCCGGTCTGCGGCCAGCATCGCGGCGACGGCCTGCAGGCTCACGCGCTCGTCGGTCATCCGAATGCCGCCGTCGCGGGGCGTATCCAGAATCAGGCTGGTTAGCCCCGTGGTTCCCCAGGCTGCCCAGGGCGGATCGTTCCGCTGGCTGCCGCGATCCGGTTTGCCCGTCGCGGCGAAGTGCCCCCAGTAGTTGCGGATGCTGCGGCCCAGACCGTCCCGCGCCTCGCTCTGCGGGAACATGCCGTCGACGGGAATGCGGTGGAAACTGTCGAACACGAACGGCAGCTCCATGGCGTGGGCCGCGCCGAGGGCCGTGCTCAGATCGTAGCCCATGACCCGGTCCTGTTCGTCCCAGTCGAAGCGGTAAGCATACACCTGCCGGTTCCCGGAGCGGGTCATGGCCTCCGCCAGCTCGTCCGCGCCGCGCGCCTTCCACGCCAGGGCCCCGTACTTCACCGCCCGCAGGTAGGCGTCCTCGTCCTTCAGGGTGCGGAAAACCCACAGGAAGGTTTCGCTCCAGCGTGCGTTCCAGGCCATGAACAGCGCGGGCTCGTCCCGGTTGGTGCCGAGAATCACGGGGACCGCGTTGTAGTTGTCCCTGCTGGAAAAAGTTTCCTCCACCGGCAGGTCCGACAGCACCACGCCGTCGGCGAAGTGGAAAGGAAAATCCAACATGCCGCCGAGCGTGTTCTCATCCCACACCGAGAAAATCTCGGCGACGGATTTGTCGTGCAGATAGCCGCGCAGCGCCTCGGGGCTCATATCCCCCTGGTACGCGACGGCCGCGTCGCGATCGGCCACCGTGCGATCCTGCAGCAGCAGGCGGTTGACGACCTCCCGGGCGCTGAAGGCGTGGCCTCCCGCCTCGCGGAAGCCGCCGGCCTCGGTCATGGACGCCGGCCGGTAGCCGCCGCTTTGGGAGATGGCCCGTTGAAACAGGCCCTTGGCCAGCGGCGAAGCCATCAGCGACAGCACGTTGTAGCCGCCGGCGGACTCCCCGAACACGGTCACCCGGTCCGGGTCACCGCCAAAAGAGCGGATGTTGTCCCGGGTCCATTCCAGCGCGCGGATCAGATCCAGGGTTCCGTAGTTGCCGGAGTCCGCCAGGGGCCAGCCGGTTGCCAGATCCGGGTGCGCGAACCAGCCGAGAGGACCCAGGCGGTAATTGACGGTAACCACCACCACGTTCTGCTCGCTGGCCAGCCGCGCGCCGTCGTAGGTAGCGCTGGTGCCGACGCTGTTGCCGCCGCCATGGATCCAGAACATGACCGGCAGCCGGGTCGCGTTCACGGGCGCCCAGATGTTCAACGTCAGGCAGTCCTCGTCACCCAGCGCCTCACCCAGGGCGTCCCCCACGTCCATCAGCCACAGGGGTTTCTGCGGGCAGACGTTGCCGAACGCCAGCGCCTCGCGGATGCCTTCCCAGGGTTCGGGTGGTTGCGGCGGTCGCCAGCGCAGGTCGCCGATTGGCGGGCGAGCGTATGGGATGCCGAGCCAGGCGCGGGTGCTCGCCTCGTCGAAGAAGCCCACCACCTCGCCGCTGGCGGTGCGTCGGATGGTGACATCGTCGCGCTGCTCGGGGGCTGCCGTCTGCGGCGCCAGGCGCGTCAGATAGCCGCGCAACGCCACCAGCCCGGCGATGATCAGCACCGACAGCACGAGCAGTATGATCAGCAGTTTCTTCATGAGTCCCGGCAGTCCCGACGCGCGCAAAGGCCGATTGTAGACACAGTCGCCGACTATGCGACAATCCGGCGCAGGTTAGGCGGGTAGCTGATTGATTTCACGGGGGAGAGAATCATGGCTCAGTACGATCTGGTGATACGGGGCGGTTCGGTCATAGATGGTACCGGCGCCGCGCAGCGTACGGCCGATGTTGCCATCGACCGGGGCCGCATCGCCGCCGTTGGCAAGGCCGCCGGCAGCGGCCGTCGGGAGATCGACGCGGCGGGCGCTTTGGTGACACCGGGCTTTGTCGACATCCACACCCACTACGACGGCCTGGCCGCCTGGTCCAACCGCATGGCGCCGTCCTGCTATCACGGCGTCACCACGGCGGTGATGGGCAACTGCGGCGTGGGCTTCGCGCCGGTTCGACCCACCGATCACGATCTGCTCATCGAGCTGATGGAAGGGGTCGAGGACATTCCCGGCGCGGCCCTGCACGAGGGCATCGGTTGGCAGTGGGAGTCTTTCCCTCAGTATCTGGACTATCTGGCCGAGCGGCAGTTCGACATGGACCTTGGCGCTCAGCTGCCCCACGGCGCGCTGCGGGTTTTCGTGATGGGCCAGCGCGGTGCCGATCGGGAGCCGGCCAGCGCCGACGACGTGGCCGAGATGCGGCGCCTGACCGCTGAAGCCATCCGCGCGGGGGCCATGGGTTTTTCCAGCTCGCGCACCCTCAACCATCGCAGCAGCAAGGGCGCGCCCACGCCGTCGCTGACCGCAGAGCGCAACGAGCTGCTGGGCATCGCCCGGGGCCTGAAAGATGCGGGACGCGGCGTGCTGGAGATGATCTCGGACTTCGAGGACCTAGACGACGAGTTTGCCATGCTGCAGGCCATGACCGCGGAGAGCGGTCGGCCCATGTCCATCTCGCTGGCGCAGGGCCTGTCGCCCCACGGCTGGCGCAAGATTCTGAGCCGGATCGAATCCGCCAGCGAGGCCGGGCTGGTGATGCGCGGCCAGGTGGCACCGCGGCCCATCGGCATCCTGCTGGGGCTCAGCACGTCCATCAACCCGTTCTCTACCCGCCCGTCCTACATGGAAGTCGCCCGGCTGCCGCTGAGCGAGCGGCTGACGGCGCTGGCGGATCCGCAGCGGCGCGCCCGCATTCTCTCCGAGGGTCCCGCCGAAGGCTTCAAACGCCTGTTCCGGATGATGGATGGCGGGTGCAAGCTCTGGATGCTGGGCGATCCCCCCAACTATGAGCCCGCGCCGGAAGACAGCATTGCGGCCCGGGCCGATGCCCAGGGGCGGGACCCCTGGGATCTGGCCTACGACCTGCTGCTGCAGCGCGACGGCCGGGAAATTCTCTACACCCCGTTCGCCAATTACGCCGAGAACAACCTGGACTGCTGCCGTGACATGATCCTGCACGAGAACACGGTGATGGGGCTGGGCGACGGTGGCGCCCACGTCGGCACCATCTGCGATGCCAGCTTCGTCACCACGCTGCTGACCCACTGGGGCCGCGACCGCACCCGGGGCGATCGCATCGACCTGGCCACCCTGGTGAAGCGCCAGACCCATGACACGGCGCGGGCGGTAGACCTGCACGATCGCGGCACGCTCGTGCCCGGCATGAAGGCGGACGTCAACGTCGTCGACTTCGACCGCCTGCAGGTTCGCGCGCCGGAGATCGTCCACGATCTGCCCGCGGGCGGCGCCCGGCTGGAACAGAAGGCGGACGG
>JARFQW010000208.1 GCA_029287575.1 Gammaproteobacteria bacterium
TAGCCGTCCTTGATCGCTCCCAGCGACTGCCGCGAAGCGTCCAGAACCGCGAATGACGAATCGGATGCTTCCTTGCGCTCCTCGAACGGCTTTAGCGGAATGAACAACAGCCCCACGTTGGTCTTGTACTGGCTGTCGATGATGCTGTAACCGTCGATCTGGGCCACGTTGGCCACCGCGGGGTGCTCGAGCATGGCCGCGGTCGCCTTGTCGTTGGCCCCGGAGGTTCGCTCGAGACTTGCGGCGTCCGGCATCAGGTTGACGGCGAAAAGGTAGCCCTGGTCTTCGTCCGGCACGAAACTGCCGGGCAGGATGCGAAACATGTGCACCACGCCGAAGATCGCCACGCCGAACAGCAACAGGCCCACGGCCTTGTGATGAATGAGCCAGCGCACGCCCTTCACATAGCCATCGGTAATCTTTGTGAAGGTGTTTTCGAACCAGAGAAAGAAGCCTTTCTTTTCGTGGCTGCCCGGTTTGAGGATCAGCGCGGCCAGCGCCGGAGAAAGCGTCAGGGCCACAACGCCCGACAGGGCCATCGCGATGGCAATCGTGATGGCGAACTGTTTGTACAGGGTACCGGTCAGACCACCGAGGAACGCCACTGGCAGAAACACCGAGGACAGGACCAGGACAATGGACACCAGCGCGCCGGTCAGTTCGGCCATGGCCTCCTTGGCCGCCTCCTTGGCGGAATGTCCAAGCGTCGCCATCTTGTGCTCCACAGCTTCCACCACGATGATCGCGTCATCCACGACGAGACCGATCGCGAGAATCATCCCGAACAGCGTCAGCATGTTCGTCGAAAAGCCCAGCGAATAGATGCCGATATAGGTGCCGATAATGGCCACCGGCACGGCGATGGTCGGAATGATCGTGGCCCGGAAACTCTGCAGAAACAGGAACACCACGGCAACCACGAGCACGACCGCCTCGAAAAAGGTGTGTACGACCTTCTCGATGGAGGCCCGGGTGAACTCACTGGTGTCCAGTACGATCTTGTACTCGAGCCCGTCAGGGAAATTGGGCGCCACCTGTTCGAGCAGCGCCCGAACCCGGTTGGACGTATCGATCGCATTCGCGCCGGGCTGCTGATAGACCATCAGGGCGGCGGAAGTCTGGCCGTTGACCTTGCTGGTGATGTTGTAGCTCTGGGCGCCGAGCTCCGCCCGGCCCACATCCCGAACCCGGACGATGGCCGCATTCTCATCATCGCCGGTCCGCAGGATGATGTTTTCGAACTCCGCTGGCTGGACCAGCATGCCCTGACTGGTCACCGGAAAGTTCTGCATGGTGCCTTCCGGCGCCGGCGCCTGGCCGATCTGACCAATGCCGAACGCCTGGTTCTGGCCGGCGATTGCCTGCGCCACCTCCTGGGTCGTGATACCCAGCTGCGCCAGGCGGTCGGGCTCCAGCCAGACCCGCATCGCGACGTCGGGCGTGGGAAACATCGTGGACAGGTTGGCGCCGTCGATACGCTTGACCGCATCGAGCACATACAGGTTGACGTAGTTGTTCAGGTAGACCTGGTCGATGGAATCATCGGGGGAGAAAAAGCTCACGACCATCATGAACGTCTGGGAGACCTTTTCGACGGTCACCCCCTGATCGCTCACCACCTGGGGCAACTTGGCCAGGGCCTGGCTGACCCGGTTCTGGGTGTTTACCTGGGCGATATCCGGGTCGGTGCCCGGCGCAAAGGTTACGATCAGCGACATATCGCCCGACGAAGAACTGGTAGACGTCATGTAAATCATGTCGTCCACGCCGTTGACCTGCTGTTCGATCGGAGCGGCGACGGTATTGGAGACCACCTCGGCGGTTGCGCCGGGATAGCGCGTGGTCACCTTGACCGTGGGGGGCGCAATCTCCGGATACTGGGCAATCGGTGTGGCAAACAGGGCCGCGCCCCCGGCCAGCACGATAACCACGGAGATGACCGTCGCGAAGACGGGCCGGTCAATGAAAAAGCTCGGCCCCATCAGTTGGGCCCGTCGGCCCCATCGCCGCCGGAACCCGGGCCTTTCTCGGCTTTTTCGCCCTCGGCTTTCGCGAGGCTTGCGGCCGGCACCGGTTCGATCGGGGCACCGGGGCGCAGCGTACGAATGCCTTCGACGATGATGGTCTCGCTCCCCTGCAGGCCCTTTTCGACAATCCAGGAATCATCCAGCCATTCGCCGGTGACGACCGGACGGGCTTCGGCCTTGTTGTCTTTCCCGACAACCCAGACGACATGGCCGTTGGGCGACTGCTGAACGGCTTTCTGCGGAACCAGCACGGCGTTGGGACGGCTGATACCGAGCACCTTCGCCGTCACGAACATCCCGGGGCGCAGCGAATATTCCGGGTTGGGCACGACCGCGCGGACGCTGAAGGTGCCCGTTCTGTCATCGAACGTGGGGGCCCGGAAATTCATGCGGCCCTTGTAGGGAAAAACCCGGCCGTCGGCGAGGTGGATCTCGAATTCGAGCTGTCCGTCCCCGACGGAATTCACCATGCCCTCGGCGAGGAGCCGGTCATGCTCCTCCATCTCGTTCTGGGAGACACTGAAGTTGACCCAGATCGGATCAACCTGGGCTACGTAGCTGAGATTGGCGGACTCGCTCATGGCATTGAGAAATGCCCCTTCGCGCTGTTTCGCCTGGCCGGTCAGACCGGTCACCGGCGCGAGGATCGTCGCATAACTGAGATTCAGTTCGGCCTGTGTGACGTTGGCGCTGGCCGAAAAAACCGCGGCTGCAGCCGCGTCCCGCTCACCCACCGCGGTGTCCAGGTCGCTCTGGCTCATGGCATCGGCCTCCGCCAGCGGACGGGTGCGGTTCAGGTTGGCCTCGGCCGTGGCCAGCCGTGCCTTTGAGGCTTCCAGCTCACCCCTGGCGGCCTGCAGATCCGCCTCGAAGGGCCGCCGGTCCATCTCGAACATCACCTCACCTTGCTTGATGAGGGATCCCTCCGTGTAGACGATCTTGTCGAGAAACCCTGACACACGAGCAACCACCTGGACTTCCCGGGAGCTCTGGGTCTGCGCGACGCGCGAAATATTCCGAGCGACCGTTCGGGTCTCGACCTTCTGAACGCCGACTTTCTGGGGTGGCGGGGCCGGGGTCTCGGGCTCGGAACAGGCAGCCAGCGCCACGCAGCAGCTCACCAGCACGGCGCATTGCATCCGAAAAATACTGCTCAAGACGCCCCCTCGTTTTGATTTCAGCCCGATCGCCTGAACTTCTGTTCCGGAGTATAACGCTCAGCCGGCACGGATCGCGTGCGGGGTTATGCCTGGGGAGAGAGACGACTCCGTTAGAAGCGCCGCCACGGCAGGGATGCAGGGGATTCCTCCGCAGCCTGTTCCAGCAGTTCCAGGCCTCGTGCGCTCTCCTGCTGCCGCAGGAATCGTTCACGCATGCGAAGCACGCTGGAGCGGTATCGGGGATGGCCGAGCACTTCGGCAATATCGGCTTCGATGCGGCTGGCCGAACTCTTGCGCAGATCGCCCTGCAGGCCCAGACCGTGGTAAGCGACCCGGGCGGCATTGCCGTGCTCCTCTTTCGCGCCGCCGGAATAACAGATCAGCGGAACGCCGCTGAGAACGGCCTCATAGATGGAGGCCGGCCCGGCGTGGGTCAGCATTGCATCGGCCCGGCGCAGCACGTCGAGCTGGGGTGCATGCCCGAGCAAGTGGACGTTATCCGGAATGCTGCCTAGTGCCGCCCGATCCATGCGCCTACCCGCCGCCAGAATCAAGCTCCACTCGGGCCGGGCTGCAACCGCCGCGATGACGCGGCGGAAATACCCCGGATTCGACAGTATCGAGCCCATCGCGCAGTAGACAACCGCCGCGCTATTGCGCCTTTCGAGCATTCCCAGGACCTGCTGGTAGGCGGGATCGTCCAGGTTCTCGGCACGGTCCATGCCCGCAACCGGGCCGACCCGGAATCCCGGGTTGGGGTCGGTGTTGGGGAAGTCCAGGGCAGCCGGCCCCAGGTACAGCGTGGGGATCTCCGGATAGGCCAGGTACTGCCAGTGCCGCCGCGAAGCACGACCGGACAGATCGAATCCCTCCCGGGCCGCCACCGCGCGAATCGTCGACCACCAGTCCGCCCCGCCGTAGTACAGGCGCGATGCCGTGATTCGCGCTCTTCTGAGCAGCAACCCGCCCAGCCACGATGCGCGGCTTCGCCACGCGGTGCATCCCCCGGGCCCCGGAACGTGCGGGGACGACGGCATGGGCACCCGCCCGGTCTGCAACGGTGAGCATTCGTACTCGATGAGCATCACCGGATACCCGCGCGAGACGGCCTGGATGATCTGCGCATGCAGTTCGTAGTCGACAACAACAAGGTCCGGAGACAACGCCGCCAGCGCGTTCACGAATTCCTCCCCGGCGATAATCCGGTTCGCCCGGGCACGCTCTTTGGCGATGAGACTGCGCCGGCCGGTCAGCCCACCCGGACGACGGACGAAATGCGCCGGCAGCTCGAGCCGGGCCACGCAGACATCCGCCGGCCAGCCACGCAGCCCCGACTCCCGGAGGCTCAGCACGGAAACGCGGTGCCCGCGAGCCAGCAGTCCGCGCGTCAGCGCCGACAGCCGATGCACATAGCTGGTAATGCCGGCAGTGACGAATACGAAGTGCGCCATGACGGACAAAGGTCGCATGGAAACCCGCCGGATGTCATGCGGAAAATCGAATGATTTCATTCCATCCGGAAGCCGCTGGCATCCGTAGCGGACAATCGCGCGAAAGCTCTTTCGCGCTTCGGCAGACCGTGCACGGACCTTATGTCCAATCGCGTTTGCCGGCCGCGCCGGAAGACCGAAAACCCGGTATCCCCGGCACCAAAGAGAAAGCATAATGAGATTGTCCCGGTTGGGCCGGGTCAGGGAAGAGCACACAACAATGACCGGACTCCACAAGGCTTTTCGATGTGTCCTGAGCAGCCGGCAGGCGCTCGTCGCGGCACTTCTATTTTTCGCTGCCTGCGGCAGTGCCGCCGCCCATACCCTGGGGCAGGGATATCTCATGGTGGATGCCCGCCCGGACGGTATATCCGGCCACGTGGAGGTCACCCTGGAAGATCTCGACAAGGCGCTGGATATCGACGGCGACGGCGACGGCAAAGTCACCGACGCCGAGCTTGAAGCCTCCATGCCCCGGGTTCTCGACTATCTCCGCGAGCGCATCGGTATTGGCGCCGAGGGAAACGCATTCGATCTGGTTTTTGGGGACTATGAGATCGACAACCTCCCGCTCGGCCGCTATCTCATCGCAAATTATTCGAGCGGGCCCCAGACAGTTCCGCCGGTAATCCATCTGCGCTATGAGCTGATCTTTGACGTGGACCCGGATCACCGCGGCTTTCTGGTTGTGACCGGGAACGCCTTTAGCGACCACGTCAACAAGGGCGAAGAGACCTCACTGGTGTTCGCGCCGGACAACCGGACGCAGACCTTCGATCTCCGTGAAACATCCCGGTGGCGCAGCTTCACCGCGTTTGTCGGCCAGGGCATCTGGCACATCTGGATCGGCATCGACCATATCCTTTTCCTGCTGGCCCTGATTCTGCCGGCGGTCCTGCGCCGTGAAGACGGACAATGGACGGGGGACCTGACGTACCGGAGTGCGTTGTGGAACGTCGTGAAGATCGTGACGCTGTTCACCATTGCCCACACCATCACACTGACGCTTGCGGCCCTCGATATCGTGACGCTCCCGCCCCGGTTCGTGGAAAGCATCATCGCCCTGTCCGTCGTGATTGCCGCGCTGAACAACATCTATCCGATCATGCACGGCCACATGGGCTGGCTGGTTTTCGGCTTCGGGCTCTTTCACGGGTTCGGGTTTGCGAGTGTGCTCGCCCACCTGGTGAGCAATACCCGAAATCTGGTCGTCGACCTGCTCGGATTCAACGTCGGTGTCGAGATCGGCCAGGTTGCGGTTGTGGCTGTCCTGCTGCCGGTCTTGTTCGTCCTCAGCCGCCGGAACGTCTATACGCGAGCGATCGTTCCCGTCTGTTCCATTCTGATCGCGCTGCTGGCCCTGGGCTGGTTTACCGAAAGGGCCTTCGACATCGATGTGCTGCCAATCTGATCGAGCAGTGCCGCCTGACCCGGCGCGGGGATTCTGGTGACCCCGGGCCGCAGACGGCTGCCGCTGGCCCTGCTCGTCGCCGGGCTCGCCTTCCTTGCGCTCAATGCGTTTCTGATGCTTAGACTCGACTGGCGGCCGGCTGTACTACCGCTGCCGGCGCAATCCTCTCCCGAACCCGTCGAGCAGGCGTTCACTACCGCGGCTACCGCGCCCTACGAGGTCCAGCTCGAAGTCTCGACCCGCCTGCCGCGCAAAACCGTCCAGCGCACTGTCGGTGTCGTGGACAGCCCGGCGCCGATCGACCTGGACTGGACGATCTACGCAGATGAACAGATCGTAGCGACCGGTGATGCCCGCGACTACATGTACCTGGACGGCGGCCCGAAAGGCTGGCCCGGGCGCCTGCGACGCATTCTCATGCGCGTCCCTACCGGCCAGGACGCCCGCTTCTGGAAGACGGCGGGGCTGGCCGGTCACACGACCGTGTCACGGGGCGTCGGGGGCTTCCAGGCGGAGGCGGGCAAGACCTATCGCCTCAGTGTCCGGACCCGGTCCGGGCTCGAGCCTCTGACGGACGGCGATCCGAAAATGGTGGTCCGGATCGCGCGCACGGTGTCCCATCGTCACTACCAGCGGATTTCGCCCGTCGGCTACGCCGGCCTCGCGCTGATCTTCCTGGGAATGCTCACCGGCATGTGGCGGCTTGTGGCAGGACCGCGGGGCTAGTCCGGATTTTCCCGGGAGGGTCTCATGCCCTCCTCCAGCGCTTCGCCAAGCCAGCGGCAATGCGGCTCTTTCATCATGTCCTCGTGGGCGTGCGCGCCCCTCGCAATGCGGACGCTCAGGCCGCCACCGATGCGGTCCGCGAAGCCCGCCGCCGCCGCAGTCCGGACGCTTTCGACGCGCTCAGGCATGACCAGCATCGCGGCACCCTCATAGGGCGGATAGTGGTACGACTGGCTGGCCCGGATATAGTTGCGCCGGTCCCGTTCCTGCAGCTCCGCGGTTGCCATCGCAACGCCCTGGCTCTCGCGCCGGCGAGCGGACATATAGGTCTTCTGGCGCGCAAGCACCCGCGACAGCCCATGCCGAAACTCCCGCCAGGCGAAACCGAACTTGCCAGCCAGGCCATGCACCTCGCGTAGCTGGGCCCACTTGCGCTGCAGCAGAATGGCGACGTAGGCGTCGTTGGTGACCGGCGGTGGATCCAGAAGCCCCAGCAGGCCCACCGATTCTCCCGCGGCCACTAGCTGTCTGGCCATTTCGTAGGCGATCTGACCGCCGAAGGAAAAGCCGCAGAGATGATAGGGCCCTTCGGGCTGAATCGTACGCAGCTCATCGAGGTAGGCGCGGGCCAGGTCTTCGACCGTCAGGTCCGCGAAGTCTTCCGTGCCCAGGTCCCGGTAGACCAGGTAGACGGGGCGATCCGGATTCAGATGAGGCGCTACGCGGCGAATCGCGCCATGCACACAGAACAGCGGCGCGAGGTGTCCCTCGGCCCGGACCGGGCTTACACAACGAAGTCCGGATGGGGAAGCTCGCTGGTCGATACGCTCAGCCAGAGCCCCGAGCGTGGGCGCCTCGAACAGCACCGCCAGCGGCAGACTGCGACCCAGCCGCGCCTCGATTTCCAGCAGTAGCTGAACACCCAGCAGCGAATGGCCGCCCGCGTCGAAGAAATTGTCACTCGCCGCCACCCGATCCGTCTGCAGCAGGCTGCGCCAGATCTCTCTCAGTGCGGGTAACGACCCGCCTGGAACCACCTGGCTCTCTGTTTCAGCAGGGGACTCAGACGCGGGGTGCGACGCGAGCCCGTTCGAGGCAGCCCGGGTCCCGGCCGCCACTGACAAGGCGCTTCGATCGACTTTCCCGGTACCCGTGCGGGGAAGCTCGGCGAGAAATTCGAAGCGGTCGGGAACCAGGTACGCGGGGAGTGTGCGGGCGAGCCGCTTCCTGAGGGCGTTGTCGTCCCCGCCGGAGTCGACGGAACCTACGCACCAGGCGACCAGGCGGGCACCCTCCGGGTCGGTGGTCACGGCAGCATCATTCACCTGCGGCAGGCCACGCAACGCATCCTCGATGGCGGCCGGTTCGATCCGGTAGCCACGGACCTTGACCTGCTGGTCCTGCCGGCCCAGGAATTCCATCGCGCCGTCGGCACGCTGGCGAACCCGGTCGCCGCTCCGATACCAGCGCTCGCCGGGCCGGTGACCGAGCGTGACGAAGCGCTCTGCCGTGCCGCCCGGATCGTTCAGGTATCCGCGCGCGATACCGCCACCGCCAATGCACAGCTCGCCGGCCGCACCGGGGGGCAGCGGATTGCGACAGCGATCGACAACCGCGAGAGACGTGTTCGCGATCGGCCAGCCCAGGCTGACGGGATCCGGGTCGGCCCCCGCATGCCAGGCAGAGGCCCATACCGTGGCTTCCGTGGGTCCGTATTCATTGACCAGCTCAACCGCCGGCAGACGGTGGCGGTGCAGATCGACCAGCGTGGGCGAACAACTCTCTCCGGCGACGATCACGGTGCGCAACGTGGCCAGTTGATCAGCGTCCACGTGGGAGAGCAAAAGAGCATAGACGCTGGGCAGCATCAGCGTATGCGTGACCTGCTCGCGGGCTATCAGCCTGGCAAGGTAGCGCGGGTCGGCCCTGTCGCCGGGCCGCGGCAATACCAGCGTTCCGCCCGTGGACAGGGTCCAGAACAGGCCAGCCACCGAGCTGTCGAAATGCAGCGGCGAAACAAGGAGGAAACGGCCCGGAGAGTCACCGTAATAGTTGACGCGGCCGACATTGGCGTGGCGCAGATTGCCGTGCTCAACGGCCACGCCCTTGGGCTTTCCGGTAGACCCGGACGTAAAAATGACGTAGGCCAAATGCTCGGCGCGAAGGTCCCGAACCGGGCTCGTTGCCGCAGCCTTTGGCCCGGCCGGGTCCGCTGGAACTACCGGCCTGTGGCCCAGGCGCCGTACTCGCTCGGCGGTCGCCGCCGTGCTGACGACCTTTACCGCCTCGCCACGGACGTGTGCCAGCTCCGACAGCACGTCGGCAAGGCGGGGATCGGGCCAGCCAGGATCCAGGGGCACATAGGCGCCGCCGGCCCGCTGCACGGCAACGATCGCTTCAACGAAATCCATCCCGTGGTCCATGAGAATGGCCACCGGCACGTCAGGCCCTACCCCCTGACCGGCCAGAGTGTCACCGAGCGCGGCGGCGCCCTGCATCAGCTGGAGGTAGGTCCGTGCGCCGGTGTCCTCCACGAGTGCCGGCCGTGTGCCGGCCCTGTCCGCGGCCTGGCCGATGGCTATGGGAAGCAGAGGCTCGGCATCGCAGTCCACTCTTGGCCCGGCGAGCTCGGCTGAGGAGTCGCCCGACGCCGGTGCGTTCCGCGAACCCATCGACCCGGTCAGCGGCGAACCGGCCCAGGGCACAAGAGAAACCTCTGTCAGGGGCAGTTCCGGGCTGGAGGTCAACTGAGCCAGAACGGCCTCATAGGCCGCCAGCATGGCGGTGACGGTAGCGGTCTCGAACAGGTCCGTGTTGTACTCGGCCGTGACCTCGAACCGGTCCGGCCCACGGCGAACAAAAACGGTCAGATCCATCTTGGCCGTGCCGGTGTCCAGCCGCAGCAACTCCATGTCCAGGCCCGGCACACGGGTCAGCTCGGGCAGCGTCTCCAGCACGAACATGACCTGAAAGAAGGGATTGTGGGTAGCGGCTCTGAGTGGCGCCAGTTCCGCGACCAGGGCCTCGAACGGCAGTGATCGGTGCATCAGCCCCTGGTGCACGCCCCGACGCACTTCGGCGATGAACTCCGCGGCTGTCAGCCCGTCCTGCGCGGGTGCCCGCAACACGACGGGATTGACGAACAGCCCCACCATATTGGCCAGCGCTTCGTTATCGCGCAGCGTGACCGGTGAGCCGACCGCCACGTCGTCGGTCCCGCAATAGCGGGACAGCATGAGAAAGTATGCGGCAAGGCAGGCCGGATACAGGTCGCCGCGGTCCGCGACCGGCCCGAGCTCACGGTGGAGGGCCCGTGTGCAGCGTCTCGAGACGAGCGCGCCCCGAAAGGTCACACGGTCGCCGCGCGGGTGATCGGTGGGCAGGTCCAGGCGGTCCGGAATTCCCGCCAGCGCGTCTCGCCAGTAGGCGAAATCCGCCTCCCGGGATTCGGCCAGACCCCTGCGCATGCCGCTGGCATAGTCACCGAAGTCCACTGCCGGGCAGGCCGGCTCGCTTGTATCGCCTTCGGTACGCCGCCGGTACTCCGCAAACAGATCAGCCAGTGCCACCGCCAGCGACTGCTCGTCACACACCACGTGGTGAACGGCCAGCACGAGCAGGTGATCTCCTCCGGGCAGCGTAAGCAGTCCCGCTCGACAAAGCGGACCGGCGTCCATGCTGAAGGGCCGTCGGGCGAACGCCGCCGCAGCGCTCATCACGTCTTCCTGCCCGCCCGACGTCGTCCCGGGAAGCACCAGATGCTCAAGTGCCATCGGACCCACAGCGGCAAAGTTCAGAAAGAGTCGGTCAGCATCGCGGACCAGCAACAGCCGCAGACTCTCGTGCCGCGCCGTCACGCGGTTCCATGCCCCCGCCAGGGCCTCCACGTCGAGAGGGCCTTTGATCCTGAGCGCCGTGTGAATGTTGTAGGCGGCGCTGTCACCGACAAGCTGATCCAGGAACCAGATGGATTCCTGGTACGGCGTGGCGCGTACAGGCTCATCGACGGGACGCGGGGCAATCCGGGGCTCGCTTGTGCTTGTGGTCCTTGCGCCGCCCTTGAGACGCGCTTCGAGCAGCCGCCGCTTGGCGTCGCTGAGACCCGCCTTCCGGCCGCTTCCCCCCGGTGGATCAGCCAAGGTCGCGCGCGAGATCCTCGGCCTCGCCCTCGGTAAGCCGGTCAATGTCCGCGAGCACGAGATCCTCGACTATGACCGCCAGATCCGCAATCGTCGGTGCGCTGAACAGGCTCTCCAGGGGAACCTCGATCTCGAACAGCGTCCGAATCCTTGCTCCGAGCTGAATCGCTGCGAGAGAGGCGCCGCCGAGATCGAAAAAGCTCTGGTTGCGTCCCGGGTCGGAAACGCCGAGCAGATCCTCCCAGATTGCCGCGAGCTGCCGCTCGAGATCGCCGACTGGTGGTTCCACCGCCTGTCCGGCTGCCTGCGCGCCGCGCCAGTCCGGCAGGGCCGCCATGTCCACCTTGCCGGCCGGTGTCAGCGGCAGGTGATCCACGGCGATGAGATGCGAAGGAACCATCTCGGCCGGCAGGCGTTCCGCCAGGTGCCGCCGGAGTTCTTCACCGCCAATCTCGCCGTCGGCCGAATACCAGGCAGCGAGGCTGTCACCGCGGGCATCGAAACGGGGTTCCGGATAGCCGATCTCCGAAAGAATGGTCCGAATCCGCTCCCGGTCCAGGTCATCATCGAGTTCCGCCATGGCGGCATCCCTGCGCTTGTGACCGATCCGCACGTCCCAGCTGTAGGGGAGCGAGTAGTTGTGGAAGCCCCGCTCCCGCTGGTGGACGTAAATGCCGACATCGTTGATACGGCAGTTCGTGGAGCGGCCCGTATCACCGGGACGAATCCAGGGCAGGCGATCCTGTAGCGTGTGGTAGATCTCGTCGAGATCCACATCGCAATAGCGGTAAAAATCCACGAACTCGATATCCGTGAACACCGATTCGTCGCTGAACAGGCGGGTGTCGAGCAATTCCCGGACGGCGTCGTCCACGCGATGATAGACCTTCCTGGCGGCAAGGATACGCTGTTCGATTTCAACGGGATCGAATATGCGAAGCGCGAAGAGGTCGTGAAGTCGGGTCTCGAAGATCTGGCCGCGGGACAATCCGGTCACGATGAACCCGATGCCCTCCTCCCGGGCGCGCTGCATGGACAGGGTATAGATGGTCTTGAAACAGCCATGGCACACGTTGCTGTGGCGCCGCAGGCTGTCGGCAAAAATCTCCTTCATGTGGGGTGTCGTAAGCACCTCCGAATCCACGCCGAGCGCGGTGCAGACCCGGTCCACGTTCGCCAGCGCTTCGTCGGACAGATAGCCGTTGTCCAGGGTCAGCGCAAGGACGCGCAAGCCCCGCCCGACCAGCTCATGAAGCATGTAGCTGCTGTCCTTTCCCCCGCTGGCCAGGGCGATGCAGTCGTAGCGGGGGTGGCGGGCATCCCGCATGCGCCGGGTGACTGCTTCGAAATCCGGCATGGTCCGGAAATAGCGACGGGCATTGTCTTCGAACACATCGAAGGCAACGCACATCGTGCAGACGTCCCGGTCGTCGAAATCGATATCCGGGTAACTCGACTCGATGCCGCAGCGGGCGCAATAGCGGACCGGACCATCGCGGCTGCCGGACACCGGCGCAATCCGGACGTCACGCACCCTGGGGTGTTCCAGCAGGGCTGCTTCCACCTCGCCGGCTTCGATGCGGGTTCCCCGAATCTTGATCTGGTCGTCTGCGCGGCCGAGGAATTCCAGCCGGCCATCGGGCGTCCAGCGCCCCCGGTCGCCAGTTCGGTAGCGACGCCCCTGCCCGGGTCCTGGCCCATCGACGAACCGTTCCGCGGTCAGTTCAGGCCGGCCGAGATAGCCACAAGCCAGCCCTGCCCCGGCAATGGAGATCTCCCCGGTCACTCCGGTCGGCACAGGCCGTCCGGCGGCATCACGCAGCAGGATCCGGGTATTCCAGACCGGTGTACCGATGGGCACGGACACCAAGCCGAGGTCTTTCGCCGTGAACTCGTGGATCATGCAGCCGACGGTCGCTTCGGTGGGGCCGTACTCGTTGAACACCCGGCATCCTTTGCGGAAACGGCTCTGTGTTGCGGTGACCAGCTCGGTCTTGAGGTCCTCGCCGCCGAGAATCAGCGTGCCGATCCGCCGGGACCGTCCCTCGAGTTCACCGATCAGCGCCAGATGGGCCGGCGTGAGCTTCAACACGTCCACCGCGTCCTCGGCGTAGGCCCTCACCACGGGGACATCGTTCTCGCCGCGATCCGGATAGGCAACGATGCAGCCACCAAAAACCAGCGGCACGAAAATTGAGGTCACCGTCAGGTCCACTGCCAGCGACGAGTGCAGGGCAAACGAGATACCGGGCCCCGCCCCGTAGTGCTGACCGGCCCAGTGAACGTAGTTGGCCAGCGCCCGGTGAGAAATCAGCGTTCCCTTTGGCTGGCCCGTCGATCCGGAGGTGTAAATCACGTAGGCCAGGTCGTCCGGCGCCGGCGTTTTACCCCTCCCTCGATTGCCCCGGGCACCCTCGTCCGGCTCCGGCACCACGTCGGCGGGCGGATCCGCACGGCCGATTCCGGCTACGTCAAGACTCTGCCAGTCGCCCGCCAGGTCCAGGTTCCGATCCGTGACAACGATCCGGCACCCGCTGGCCGAGGCCGCCAGGTCAGAAAGAATCCGCCCGCGGCGGGCATGCGGGTGCGCAGGATCCAGCGGAACATAGGCAGCGCCGGTCTCCAGTACCGCCAGCAGCGCGACCACGGCGTCGATGTCGCGGCTCATGTCAATGGGCACGAAATCACCCGGGCCAATACCCGAATCAATCAGCCGCCGTGCCAGTTCCCCAGACCGGGCCAGGAGATTGCCATAGCTCAGCGTTCGGGATCCGCAGGCGACGGCCACCGCGTCGGGGGCGCGCCGGGCCTGTTCGTGGATGCCCTGAACCACCGAGTAGCCCGGCACGGCCGCATCCGTTGCGTTGAACGAGTACTCCTGAGCGTCGCGCTCTGCCTCGGTCCGGAGATCGAGCCGGTCCAGCGGGCGGCCGGGGCTCTCAATGGCGGCGTCCACGAGATTGAGAAACTGCCGGGCCGCCAGCTCGCGGTAGTCGGCGGGAAAAACCTGTTCATCGAAATCGAAATCCAGGGTCAGCCGTCCGGCCCCGTCGAAGTCATGGGCCTGAATGCGCAGCCTGTGGGCTCCGTCCCCGGCGCCGCTGTGGATCCAGTCGCAGCGGGTCGGCAATCCGGCGAAGTTCCCCATCTGCATCGGCAGAACGTTGAGCAGCACCTGGTAGCGACGATTGAGCCCCGGCGTGCTAACCCCGGGTGCGGCCTGTCCCAGCACGCGCATGGTGGCAGCCCGAACCTGCTCACCCAGGTCGGCGACGCTACCGGCCGTGTCGGGCTCGAGCCGAAGCGGCAGAACTTCCATGAAGAGCCCGGGCGTCCGGCGGTCCAGGCGGCGGCCCCGATGGTGTATCGGCATGCCGATGGCAAACGGCCCGGCCGAGGCGGTACGCGCAATGAATGCGGCCACGAGCGTGTACAGAACGTTGGCGAGGCCCAGCTGCTTGCTGATACCCCGAAACGCGGGCGAGTCGGACAGGCGGGCGAGGCCATCGGTCTGTTCCCGGGAGAGGCGTTTTCGCACCCGTCGGGTCCGCCCGCCCCGCCCCTTTGCCGCCCG
The DNA here is from genome assembly GCA_029287575.1 of Gammaproteobacteria bacterium. Classification (GTDB taxonomy): domain Bacteria; phylum Pseudomonadota; class Gammaproteobacteria; order Steroidobacterales; family XN24; genus JARFQW01. Next base: position 14,528 of record JARFQW010000208.1, read on the forward strand.
GCCATAGGGAGCAATCGCGTGCAATGGAATGTCCGCCTCATCGGCCCAGTGTCCGCGAAGTCGGGCATGCCGGTCCGAGCCTCGCGCTTCGCGCTCGCGTTCCACATACGCCAGAAACCGGCCGCCGCCATCATCCGGCGCCGATCCGCTGCCGTATGCGTTCTGAACCGCATCGAACAACAGGGCAACCGATGCAGCATCGGTAACGACGTGATGCTGATTGAGATACCAGATCCACAAAGACCGGCCGACCCGCAGCAGCGCGGCGTCGGTGAGGCACCGATCCGTGGCGAACAATCGCGAGCGCCGGGTATCGATCCAGGCAGCGCCGGCGGCGGCCGGATCGGCGTCGTCGGAAAAGTCCACAACGAGCAGTTCGGGGGCCTCGTCGAGCAGCAGCTGCCGGGGGACGCCGTCCGTCTCCCGGATGACGGTCCTGACGGAATCCGTGGAGGCCGCCACGGAACGCCAGGCGGCTTCGAACCGAGCGGCGTCCAGGGGCCCTTCGATCCGGAAAGCGAACGCCATGTTGTACAGGGGAGAAGCAGAATCGAGCTGTTGCGCACTCCAGATCAGGTACTGGCTGCGGGTAAGGTTCGAGCGGCGCTCGGTGTCATCGATCCATGCAGAAGCGGCAGCCGCCTCCGCGAGCGCCCGCCCGCTGGAGTTGCTCCCGTCGGCCGCATCCGCAGGCACGCTCATCAGGCAGCCGGCGCACCCGCGGGCGCCTGCACGCCACGCTCCGCGAGATAGGCCGAGAGCAGCCGGGCGGTTCCGAAATTCTCGATCGTGACATCTTCAGGCGGCACTTCGTAACCCAGCTCCTGGGCCACGAAGTTAACCAGGTGTACGACACTGATGGAGTCCACGAACCCTTCCAGGAGCAACTCGGTGTCGGCATTTACTGCGCCCGCATCCTCCGGTTCCAGCAGCGCCGTGTTGATATACGTGATGATGAGGTTTTCCAGCATTTGCATCAGGCGCTCGCCCCTTCCTGCACTTCGTCCCGCAGACGCCGCCGGTCGATTTTTCCGGTGGCCGTTCTCGGGAACTTCGAATAAATCGTCAGACTGACCGGCTGCGCGTACGGCGGCAACCGTTCCTTGAGGTGCCTGCGGAGATCCGCCTCGCCGGCTTCAACACCACCGAGGAGCGTTGCGGCGGCATGAATCAGCAGGCTGCCGTTCTCGTCGGGCCGGGCGAAGACCGCCGCCTCCTCGACCGAAACCGAGCTGGCCAACACGGCTTCCACATCATCCAGCTCCACCCGCGAGCCGCGGGTCTTGATCAGGCGATCGCGCCGGCCGAGGAACTCCAGATTGCCATCCGAACCCACGCGGACCATATCGCCGGTGCGCACATACTTCGCACCGCTGTCCCGGGGATCGAAGAACACCCGCGCATTGAGATCCGGCCGGTTCCAGTAGCCCTGCATCGTGGTCGCAGCGCGTATCAACAGCTCGCCGGGCTCCCCCTCGGCTACCGGGGCGCCCGTCTCGTCAATGATCAACCGCTCGACGCCGTCGTTCAAGCGGCCAATCGGTAGAGTCGCGTCGGCCGGTGGAAGACCCGGCAGCACGTGATAGGTACAGCCGTTGGTTTCGGTGGGTCCGTACACATTCGCGAAGCGGGCGCCAGGCCAACGGCTCATCAGGCTCCGAAGGTGCTTCACCGACATGGGTTCGCCGCCGAACAGGACCCATCTCAGCGAGGACCAGTCGTATCGTTCAAGCCCACCGTGCAGCTCGAGCTGGATCAGCGCATACGGCACCGTGTAAAAAACCGATATTTTCTCGGCCGCCAGCAGTCCGGCGAGGCTCGCGGGAAGCTTGAGGTGCTCCTCCGGAATCATGACCATGGTCGCGCCCAGCAGCGCCGAGCCGAACAGGTCCAGCGTCGAGAGATCGAAGTGCAGCGGCGCGTAGTTGCTCAGACGATCGTCGGGCTGCAGGCCGAAGGCGGAGGTTGAAACCCGGGCCCATGCCATCGCGCTGGCATGGGTATGCATAATGCCCTTCGGCGTTCCCGTGGACCCCGACGTATACAGCACGTAGCAGAGGTCCCCGGCCCCCGTGCTCACCGCAACGGGATCCGCGGAGTCCAGGTCGTCCCAGGAGCCGATGCTGGCCGCCACACCCGGTTCGAGCTCCAGGCCGAAGACTCCGGCAAGATCCGCTCCGGCGCCGATTACCGACACCACGGCGGACCGTTTCCTGGGTTCGGCGACCAGGAAGCGGACACCACAGTCGCTCAGGACAAAGGCCTGGCGCTGCGCGGGCGAGGTCGGATCCAGGGGTACATAGGCCGCCCCGGCCTTGAGAATTCCGTAGATGGCAACGACACAGTCCACGGACTTGTTCATCAGGATGGCCACCCGGTCACCGCGCCGCACACCGGCATGGACGAGGCGGCCGGTCAGCGCGCCGGCGCGCTGGTCCAGTTCCCGGTAGGAAAGAGAGCGGTCCCGGCAGATTACGGCCGGGTGATCCGGCCGGCGGGCGGCCGCATCAGCGAGCAGTTCGTGCAGCAACTCCGCCACGTTGGTCAATTTCCTTGGGCATACACGTTCGCGTTCCCTGTGTGGCGTAACCCGGCGCTCAGGTGCCGGCCCGCCGTCCCCTGCCGTTCACGCCATCAGTCTCGCCCAGAGCGTAGGGATCCAGCGGATCCGCCGGAATGTGCTCCACCGGCAGGTCCGTTCCGACGCCCAGCTTCTCCGCGTACTCGAGAATCATTTCCACCACCACATGATCCTCCAGGGCCCAGCCGGTGGAGTCGAAAACGGTCAGACGCTCCGGCGCATCGGCATAGGTTCCGGGCGTTGCCACGAGCTCCGCCAGGGAGGGGCCGATTTCGTCGCTTGTCAGCCACTGGCACTCGCCTTCCTTGCGGGCCTGCTCGGGATGATCCGGCACCACGAAGGCGCTGCGGAGAAAGCCCAGCGGGATCTCTTGTTTGCCCTCGAAGTCCGAACCCACGGCGTTGATGTGCAGCCACGGGTGCGTTTCCACATCATCGAACAGGGCGCCGGCCCCGACCGCGGATGACGTGGCGGTGCACACGATGTCCGCCGACTGGACGAGCAGATCGACTGGCGCCGGCCGGAACTCGACTCCCGGCGCCAGCCACGGCGCGGCGCGCGCCGGGAAGGACGCGGACGCGTGGGCATCCACGTCGAAAAAAAGCACCTGCTGGATGTCAAAAACCCGCGCGATGGCGTGGGCCTGGGTCACCGCCTGCGCGCCGCAGCCGATCATGCCCAATACCCTGGAACCAGGCCTGGCGAGGTAACGGGTGGCGACACCCGAAGCCGCGCCGGTACGCAATGCAGTGGCGAACGTGCCGTCCGTCAGCGCCAGCATGTGGCCCGTGACCGCATCATAGGCGCCGATGGTTGCCATGATCGTCGGGAGACCCCGGCGCTCGGGATTGCGCGGATGATAGCCCACCATTTTCAGCGTCGTGTGCTGACCCACTCGCATGGCCGGCATCCATTCCATCAGGCCCTGTTCAGGCTCACTGTAATGAAAGCCATCCCGCTCGCGAACTGGCGTCTCGGCCGGGTCGTAAGTTTCGCAGGCCTCGATGAGCCGTCTCATGGTGTCGTCCATGATGGCGTCGAAACCTACGTGGTCCACGATGCGGCCGATGTCGACACTCGTGATGATCTTTGTCGTCTGGGTCATGCCTCCCCTCCTGGGTGACCGTAGCCGTACGTCTTGGAGTTGCGGACGGTCCCGGACACTCTACCGGACCGGGCGGGCGTTTCGTCGCATGCCTTGACATAACACCCGTCGGCATCATTTGAGCCTAAAAGCTCCCGCTGCAAGCTTTCGACCAGCCCCGGAGAAACGGATGCGCGCCTGCCGTTTCAGGGCGCCGTGCCGCGGACACGGGAGATCGCGTCCCACCAGCCTGCCAGCCATCGCTCCCGGTCCTGCCCGGAACACTCCGGCACGAACCTGTCGATCGCCGCCCCGGCGGAGTCCGGTCCATCGGACCACATGCCGGCCTTGCGGCCCGCGAGAATGGCGGCACCGAGCGCCGACGTCTCCGCCATGCGGGGCCGCTCGACCGGCCGGTTGAGAATGTCGGCGAGAAACTGCACCAGCCAGTCGTTGGACACCATCCCGCCGTCGACACGAAGCGAATCCAGACTCACCCCGTCCTCGGCCATGGCGTCAACCAGGTCCCGGGTCTGATAGGCGGCCGACTCCAGCGCGGCCCTCGCCAGCTCGGCGGGGCCGGTTGCCCGGGTCAGCCCCAGCAGCGCGCCGCGCGCATCGGGATCCCACCAAGGGGCGCCCAGGCCCGTAAAGGCCGGCACCATGTAGACGCCCGCGTTACCGGCAAGACCTCTTGCCAGACCCTCCGTCTCCGCCGCGTGGCCGATGATTCCCAGCCCGTCGCGTAACCACTGCACGGCTGCCCCCGCAACGAAGATGGAGCCCTCGATGGCATAGGTCACCTGGTCCTCGAGCTGCCAGGCAACCGTCGTGAGCAACCGATGGCCGGATGTCACCGCCTGTTCACCGGTGTTGGCGAGAATGAAACAGCCCGTGCCGTAGGTGCTTTTTGCATCGCCCGCCGAAAAGCAGCCCTGACCGATAGCGGCGGCCTGCTGATCCCCCGCGATTCCGAGTATGGGTACTTCGCGACCGAACCAGCGAGCGTCGGCGATGCCGAACTCGGCGCTGCAGGGCATGACCTCCGGCAGAACCGCCCGCGGCACGCCGAACCATTCGCAGAGACCGGCATCCCACTGCAGGGTATGAATGTTGAACAATCCGGTGCGGCTGGCATTCGTCACGTCGGTCACGTGGCTGCGGCCTCCGGTCAGGCGGGAAACGAGAAACGTATCCACGGTGCCAAAGGCGAGTTCGCCGGCCCGGGCGCGGGCCAGGCAGCGATCCACGTGCCTGAGCAGCCACTGATACTTGGTGCAGGAGAAATACGGATCGAGCAACAGGCCCGTCGCCTCCTGAAATCCCGCCTCACGGCCCTCCTCGCGAAGCCGCCGGCAGGTCTCGGCAGTCCGGCGGTCCTGCCAGACGATGGCGTTGTGTACCGGCAGCGCGCTGCGTCGATCCCAGGCCAGCGCGGTTTCCCGCTGGTTGGTCAGACCAAGGGCCGCGACCCGATAGCCCCTGGTCTCGGCGGCGGCGAACGCCTGTCGGGCAACGTCCAGCACCGAGGACCAGATGGCTTCGGGGTCATGCTCCACCCAGCCCTCGGCCGGGTAGACCTGGGGGAACTCCTGCTGGAAAACACAGACAATTCCGCCCTCGCCGTCGAACACGAGGGCCCGGCTGCTGGTGGTGCCCTGATCGATCGCGAGGATACACGGCTGACTCATGGACTGTTCCCGTTCCGTCGGCGCGCAAACTCCGACGCCCGCTGCCCCAATGTGGGGGATTCGTCAGGCAATTACCAGCATGCCGTGAATCGCGCCGGGCGCACAAAAGAAAGCGCCCGCGCAGAGCGCGGGCGCCAGTCTCCTGAATGTATGTGTGGTTTTACGGACGGACGCCGCCCTGCACGGGGTCGTCGTTGTACCCGAGGAGGGTCCAGTCGATCTGGTCGGCTCCATGGCAATCGCTGCAGGCGCCGTCCATGCCGTAGGCCTGCTGCGCCGGTGCGACCTCGTGGTTCACCGTCAGATACATGACGGTGTCCTTGAAGACGAATTCCCCCGTGTAGGGTTGACCGGTGTAGTTCGCGCCGTCCTGGAGCGCGAGGTTCCAGTCGTACTTGCCCCAGTACGGGTTTTCGCCGCCCTTGGTGCCGAACAGGTGCGGCACGAGAACCGTGTCGTTGTTGGCATCGAAGGGCTGGTTGCCGATCATCCGCTTGAACGGATAGATCATGGCACCCGCGGTAGTGTAGTCGGCCGACGGGCTCGCGAGCACGGCGGGCGTCTCCGGGAACACCTCATTTGCTCCGACCAGGGCCTTGTTCCACTTACCGTCGTAGTACAGCAAGGACGGGCGGACGTTGTTCGCCCAGACAAAGGTGCCCTTCTTCGGGTCGTAGATCGGGTCGCCATTGTCATCCTTCTCGACGCCGCGCTCCACGTCACCGGCGTCTGCCCAATACCACTCGGTCTTCGTGGTCTTGTCGCGGGCGAAGGTCGGGATGTGGCAGACCTGGCAGGCCAGCACGTCGTGAGCGCTGATATTCAGCACCGGCTCGACCGTCTTTCCGGCGTGGATGTTGGCGCGATCGCCGTGGCAGTCCACGCAGTCCTGCATGTCCCCCTCGTCGACGGAATGGAAGACCATGCCGCCAATACCGTGGGAGAGCACCTTCTTTTCGCTGTCTTTCTTGACGGCATGGCATTGCACGCAGCTCATATCGCCACCGTCGGTGCCCATGTGCACGTCGAACTCGCGGGTCGTGTTCGCGATTTCCATGGCCAGGTCGCCGTGCTTGACGTTGTTGCCGCCACCCGCGAAGGAATGGCAGAAGATGCAGTTGTCACGGGTGGGAATGCCACTGCCCTCGCCCACGCTCTGTGCGACCGCGGTGAGGTCGACCGCGGGATCCGGGGCGCCTGCCTCGGTGGGTACCTTCTTGTACGTGCCCGTCTTGTCGTGGCAGATCAGGCAGTCGACGTTGGCGGTGTTGCCGAAATCGAAGGTATTGTCGTCATAACCATAGCCGATATGGCAGTGCGAGCAGCGGCCTTCGTTCGTGGCGATTGCTACGCAGAAGTTGTTGACGATGTCGGTCTTGCCGTGGTTGTCGCCTTCGAATCCGGTGATTCCGGCGGCCACGCCCTGCCAGTTCCAGTGGCCGGTGGTGATCACGTCGTCACCGATCGGCCCGTGGCAGTTGAGGCAGCTCTGCGTGCTGGTGTACTCGTTCTGCGAAAAATAGGTCTTGTGGAAGACCGCCGGATCGCTGAGATCCCCGCCGCCGCTGGCAATCGCGTTGCAGTCGAGTACGTCGACCACACCGTCGCCGTTGAGATCTTCTTCGGGCAGATCGCCGACCCCGTTGCCGTTAAGGTCCCAGCAGTTGATGCCATCGGACCCGTCTGTGCCGGCCGGACCTGGATTTCCATCATCGCCGTCATCGCCTTCGCAGCCGCCGGCGGCGAGGGCGAACATAACGATGGACAGGATCGCGGCAAGCCGGAATTTCTCTTGCCTTGTTGCGCCCATCACTGTTGCTCCTGTGTTGAGTCTTTCGAGACTAGGAAGTGAAACACCGAAACAGCAGGACCCGGCATCGGGCCAGCCCGTTCGGATTTGGAAAAAGGGGCCGCGCGAGGCGGCCGGGGGAGTTGCGGGTGGGGAACATGAGTCAGTCTTAATGAAAGTGATTCTTGTTTAGCATCCGCTACATTAGGTTCGAGTGAATTATTGCGATGCGGCGAACCCCGGGAAATGATCTACGTCAAGACAACCCCGCAATTCTCGGTAATTACCTAGCTCGCCTTGTCGGCTCGAGTGACTCTGCAGAACCAGCGTCAGGGAACGAGTGCCAACCTGAGATGATCCACGTTGGCGCCGCGCAGGTTCAAAGACGCCAGCCGCACCGTATGCGTGCCCGCCGCCAGGAACTGCTCGAACACCACCTCGCCCCACTGGGTCCACGCGCCGGTGTACGGCATCAGGGTCACGCCGGGCACA